>DATFYX010000089.1 GCA_035314825.1 Candidatus Eremiobacteraceae bacterium | reverse complement strand
TCATCGCGGCCCGTTATGCGGGTGTCACTTGCCACCAGGGAGGCGACCAATGAACGCAAGGATGCTGCCCATAGCCGGCGGCGCGGCCATCGCGGCGCTCGCCGGAGCGCTCATACTGTACAACGCGCACCCGGTGCGCGGTTCAGACCACCAAGACTCTCCGACCATGATCGCGCGGCCCGGCGCGGACATCACCGACGTGTTCGTGTTCCCGCCGCCGACCGGCGGCGCCGAGCAGAACAACAACGTCGTGCTCGTCATGGATGTGAACCCGCTGATCCCGATGGGCCAGTCGGGCAGTTTCGCGTTCGATCCAGCCGTCATGTATCAGTTCAAGATCGCGCTCGGCTCCGACACCGCTGAAGATCTCGTCATCCAGTTCAAAGCCAGCGGCTCGGGGACGGGGCAGACGCTGGCGATGTACGGTCCGGCGAAGCCTAACGCCGTCGGCACGACCTCGACATTCGTCGGACAGACGGGCACGTTCGCGTTCAACACGCCGGCGACGCTGACGCTCAATGGCAAGAGCATCCAGGTGTTCGCAGGCCCGCGCGAAGACCCGTTCTTCTTCGATCTCGCACGCTTCTTCATGATCATCCCGGATCGCAACTACCAGAACCAGCCCAACCCGCCGCCCCCGAGCGCGAGTTCGTTCCGCGGATTCCCGAATTCGGGCACCACGACGACGTGCGATCACACCGCTGCGCAGGACTTCTTGTCGACCAACGGTTTCAACGTGCTCTCGCTGGTCGTCGAGCTGCCGCGCACGCTGCTCGCTCCCTCGTCCGGAACGCCCGGAGTCATCAAAGTCTGGGCGACGACCAGCACCACGACAGGCTCGTAGGAGGTTCACTGACCATGCGCATCATCACGACACTAGGGCTGTGCGCCGTCGCGATCGCCTCCGTGGCGGCCGGCGCGTGCTCGAGCTCATCGACCACCAATACCACTCCGGGCCCGCAATCGTACGTGCAGATCGAACGCTTGGCGAGGCCCGCGGTCAAAGAGGCGTTCGAGGCGTATGCGCGCCACGATCAGACCAATCGCAGCTCGCCGTTCTCGGATCCGGTGCTGCCCGGCGACATCAACTCGTTCATGACGTCGGTCGCCGGACGCTCGGCCGCGACGGCGAACCTGACACAGAACGTGTTGATCCCCGACGTGCAGGTGGCCGATCTTTCCAAGACCGGCGTGGGCGCGGGCTATCTCGGCGTCGAGACGTCGCCGGCGGGCAGCGGCATCAGTCCCTTCGGCGGACGCGGCCTGCACGATGACGTCATCGGCCTTTCGTTGAGCGTCATCTTCGGCAACACGCTCTCGGCGCTCGGCTTGGTCGCCGACGACGGGAAAGAGTCGCCGTGTCTGGCGACCGACAACGTGCCGTACGGCGGCAAGCATGACACGGCGACCTTCCCTTACGTGGGCTCGCCGCGCTGACTCAAAGGGAGCATCGCACCACCGTGAAGCGGGCCGATGATCGGCCCGCTTCCTTGTTTGCTTGGCCGCCCAAATAAGGCCATTAATTTCGCAAGGTGGGACGTCGGAACGGCCAAACCCGCATAGCCTCGTCCCTGCCCCGCCTAGACGTTCTGACCCCGCGTGGCGAATACGTACTATCGCCCATACGGGCGGCCGCACAACGCCACACCAGGAAAGCCACACCATGCCCCCGCGCATAGAGAACTCCGCGCCGACAAGCCAGCGGCTGCGCAATGGCCTGCGCGTCGTCGCGACGCACACGCCCCATTCCGGCACGCTCAGCATCGCGCTCGCGCTGCGCGCGGGCTCGATCTACGATCCGCGCAACGCCAACGGGCTCGCACATTTCCTCGAGCACCTCATCTTCAAAGCCACGCTGGATTACTCGCGCCCGCAGCTGGCGGCCGCGATGCAGCGCTGCGGCAATCGCTTCGATCCCTCCACCAGCAAAGAATTGATCTCGATCTCGGGCAGCGTGCCGGTCGGTAAGGCCGACCAGGCGCTCGATCTCATCAGCAGCGTCGTGCGCCGCCCGCTCTTCGCGCCTGCCGATATCGAGACCGAGCGCAAAGTCGTGCTGGAGGAGCTGCGCGATTGGGAAGACGATCCGAGCAAGCGCATCGAGGTGCTCACCGACGAAGCGCTGTGGGGCTCGCATCCCCTGGGCCGCGACATCGGGGGCACGCCCGCCACCGTGCGCGACATCTCGCGTACGCAGGTGCGCAATTTCCACCGCAAGCTGTTCCATCCGCGCAACGCAGTGCTGAGCCTGGCCGGCCCCTTGAGCCGTCGGGAGCTGTTCGACGCGGCGCAACGCCACTTCGGTTCGTGGCGCGCAGCGCCGGACGCGATCGTGCCACGAACGCCGCTCTTCGCTACGTACCAGCCGTCCATGCACCTTGCGCGCCGCGCCAAGACGCTGCGCCGGGCGAACACGCAACAGGTCTGGTTCTCGATCTCCACGACTACGCCGTCCTACCCCGACGGCTACGACGCGGTCTTGCGCACGCAACTCGCGCAGACCATGATCGGCGAAGGTGACGGCAGCCGGCTGTGGGATGGGCTGCGCGAGAAGCTCGGGCTCGCGTACGAAGTCTACGCGACGCAGGACTTCTACGGCAACGTCGGCGTCATGAGCGCGATGGCCGCGGTCGGACGCGGCCGCGCCAAGCAAGCGGTGCGCGAGATGCGGCGCATCCTCGAGGACACGCGCCACGGTTTTTCCGCCGAGGAATTCGACCGCGGCCGCGAAGCGTTCGCGTCGCAGATCTCGCTCTACGCCGAATGGAACGCCGAGATGGCGCGCCGTTATGCCGAGCTGGCGCTCTTCGACCAGCCGCTGGTCACGCCAGCGCAGGAGCTCGACATGCTCGCCGGCGTGCGCGCTTCGGACTTCAACGATTTCGTCAAATCGGCGATCCACTGGGAATCCGGCGCGCTGTGCGCCATCGGCGCCGCTCCGGCGCTCGAGGCGATCAGGAAGTAGGCCGCAGCGAACCCCGTGCCGCCTCGACGATAAGGCGCGCAGCACCCTCGATGCCGAGGCGCGCGGTGTTGACCACCAGATCGTAATGGCGCGGGTCGCGCCAATCCGTCACGCCGTAGTGCTCTTTGTAATAAGACGCGCGATGTTGGTCCGACTTGCGCATCTCTTTGAGCGCGTCGTCGGACGAAAGCCCCAAGCGGGCGGCGATGCGCGCTGCGCGTTCGGCCCCAGGCGCCGAGACGAACACGCGCACGACATCGAGCCGGTCTTTGAGCAGCAAGGGCGCGCCGCGTCCGATCACCACCAGCGACTCGCTCGCCGCGCGTTCTTTGATGATCGTCTCGGTGAGCTGTACGAGATGCTCTTCGGACCAGTCGGGCAGCCCCTGTGAGGACAGCGATTCCGGATACGCGGCGGTGATGCCGCGCAGCACGCGCTCGGTGAAGCTCTCCACCTGCTCGTCGCGCTGCGCGACGTAGGCCTCGGGCGCACCGATGCGTTCGGCGACCAGATTGACGATCTCGTTGTCGAGCAGCGGTATCTCGAGCGCCGCTGCGACCGCTTCCCCGACGCCGCGGCCGCCGGCGCCGAGCTCGCGCGCGATCGCGACGATCACCGGCGTTACGCCGCGGGAGCAGCGGCGATGAGCTTGCCGCCTTCGCGTTTCATCGCATCCATCGCGACGCGCCGCGTGATGTTCGCGCGCGACAGGTCGAGCGAGACGATCCACGTCAGATCGTCGCGCTGGTTGTCGCCGGGACGCGGCGGGCGAGGCTGGCCGCCCGGCGGCACGGCGAACGCCCCGATGGCCGACGCGTCGATGCCCTGATTGCGGAACCAATCGATCGCGCTCGTCGCGTAGCGCATCTGCGGAAATCGCGCGGCGATGACCTGTGACTGTGCCATATGTCGGCCCAACCATTTCGCACGGGCGGGACCCCGCCCTCCGCTCCGATAACTGTAGTCGCGCCCTCTCGAGGGCGGGAGAAAAGATGCCAGGCACGACGCCCATCACCGTCGCTTACGGCGACGGCATCGGTCCCGAGATCATGAGCGCGACGCTCGAGGTGCTCAAGGCCGCCGGCGCGCGCCTGCAGACCGACGTCATCGAGATCGGCGAGAAGGTCTACTTGGCGGGCAACCCGGCCGGCATCGCGCCCAGCGCGTGGGAGTCGCTGCGCAGCACCAAGGTCTTCCTCAAAGCGCCGATCACCACGCCGCAAGGCGGCGGCTATAAGAGCCTCAACGTGACCACGCGCACCGCGCTCGGCCTCTACGCCAACGTGCGCCCATGCGTCTCGTACGCGCCCTACGTGAAGACGAAGCATCCGGTGATGGACGTCGTGATCGTGCGCGAGAACGAGGAAGACGTCTACGGCGGCATCGAGTACCAGCAGACGCACCAGATGACGCAGGCGCTCAAGCTCATCTCGCGGCCCGGCAGCGAGCGCATCGTGCGTTACGCGTTCGAATACGCGCGCCGCAACGAGCGCAAGAAAGTCACCTGCTTCACCAAAGACAACATCCTCAAACTCACCGACGGGCTGTTCCACAAGATCTTCGACGAAGTCGCCAAAGAATATCCGCAGATCGAGCACGAGCATTGGATCGTCGACATAGGCGCCGCCAAACTCGCCGATACGCCCGAGGCGTTCGACGTGCTCGTCCTGCCGAATCTATACGGCGACATCCTGTCCGACGTGGCCGCGCAGATCACCGGGTCGGTCGGCCTTGCAGGCTCCGCTAACATCGGCGAGGTCTGCTCGATGTTCGAGGCGATCCACGGTTCGGCGCCGCGGCGCGCGGGTCAAAACGTCGCCAATCCTTCTGGCTTGATGCTCGGCGCGGTGATGATGCTGGTCCACATCGGACAGGCGGATGTCGCGACGCGCTTCCACAACGCGTGGCTGCGCACGATCGAGGATGGCATCCACACGTACGATATCTATCGTGACGGAACCAGCAAGCAGAAAGTCGGCACCAAAGAATTCGCTCAGGCCGTGATCGCGCGCCTCGGGCAATCGCCGCAGCACCTCAAAGCGGTCGCGTACAAGGACGTCGCGCCGGAGAAAGGCGCCGTGTTCGCGGCGCTCGCCACCGACAAGCGCAAGAAGAAGACGGTCGGCGTCGACGTCTACCTCGACTGGTCGAGCGGCACGCCGGACGAGCTTGGCGCGGCGCTGTCGAAAACCGCAGGCGACGAATTGGAATTGAAGGCGGTCCTCAATCGCGGCACGCGCGTGTGGCCTAAGGGACTGCCTGAGACCCTGTGCACCGACCAGTGGCGCTGCCGCTTCGTC
Organism: Candidatus Eremiobacteraceae bacterium; assembly: GCA_035314825.1. Classification (NCBI taxonomy): domain Bacteria; kingdom Bacillati; phylum Vulcanimicrobiota; class Vulcanimicrobiia; order Candidatus Eremiobacterales; family Candidatus Eremiobacteraceae; species Candidatus Eremiobacteraceae bacterium. The sequence continues at coordinate 56,534 of DATFYX010000089.1, read as the reverse complement.
TCGCGCTCGGGCGGCGACGTGTCGCACGCGCAGATCACGCGGCTGCTGCAGCGCGTGGCCGATGCCGGCTTCGATTTCATCCAGACGGAATCGCTGTGCACGTTCGACGGCGAGCCCGCGTTCTCGGGCATCCCGGGCGAGTAGCTTCTACTTCACCCGATAGCCCAGACCGACATACGGGCCGTCGCGCACGAAGTTGAACGTGCCCGTGCGCCGCACGTTGGTCGTCTGGTAATAGCCTACCACGAGGCTCAGCGCCGTCTTGGGGAACGCGAGCGAGCCTCCCAGGTCGAGCTCGTTGGCGCGAAACGAGGAACCGACCGAACCGCTTGCGGGGTTGTTCGGATCGGCAAGCGGATAGGTCCCGGTCTGATTCGGAAAATAGTAGAACGAGCCGTACGGGCTGAGCAGATGTTTGGGATTGGGCGCCAGTTCGACGCCGACGCCGAACGCGGTCAGCCGCGGGAACCCGTAGTTGTTGAACGAGTTGCTGTACGCCAGCCCGAAATACACCGGTATTCTCACCGGTTGATACTCGAGCCGGATCTCCGATTCCGCGTCGGACGCAGTGAAGACGGGCATGACGACTTGTGCGGCGGGATATGAGATCACCGTGCCGGGCGCCCCGCTTGCCGTCGTGCCGTTCGCCTGGCTGGTCGAGAGATCGCGGTAGTACAGATACGCGGCGCTGAAGCGTCCGAAATACGCTTGGGCCTTGGCCGAATACGATCCGGACAAGTGGTCGCCGTCGTCAGTCGTGACGCCGTTGTACGTGTCGCCGAACGTTGGCGTGTACTGTAGATATCCTGACGGCGTCAGCGCATTCGCGGCCAGCGCCCGCGCCGGCGGCGCGAGGGAAACGATCGCCAGCAACGCCACGACGAACAAGAACCGCATCTGACGCCTCCGGAACGGTAAGGAACGCTGGGCTCACCCTTGGTGAGTGCGCACGTGAATCCTTGCGCGGCGCGCTCTGCGTAGGCCCGTGCGAACGGCCTGCCGAAATGGCTGGGGCTATGACGAAGATCGACTCGTTCAAGAGCACGGCGACGCTCGACGTCGACGGCAAACGATCCACCTACTGCCGGCTCGGCGCGCTGAGCGACGCCGGGGTCGGCCACGTCGACAAACTGCCGTTCTCGCTCAAGGTGCTGCTCGAGAATCTGCTGCGCTTCGAAGACGGGCGCTCGGTGACCGTGGCGCATATCGAAGCGCTCGCCTCGTGGGATCCGAAACGGCCTTCGGATCGCGAGATCGCCTTCCGCCCCGCACGCGTGCTGCTGCAGGACTTCACCGGCGTGCCGTGTGTGGTCGACTTGGCCGCTATGCGCGACGCCATGGCCGATCTTGCGGGCGACCCGAACAAGATCAATCCGTTGCAAGACGTCGAGCTCGTCATCGATCATTCGGTGCAGGTCGACGCATACGGCTCGCTGCAGGCGTTTCAGATCAACGCGGACCTGGAGTTCGCGCGCAACGGCGAGCGCTATCAACTGCTCAAGTGGGCGCAAGACGCGCTGCGCCGTTTCAAAGCGCTGCCGCCCGACACGGGCATCGTCCACCAGGTGAACCTCGAGTATCTCGCGCGCGTGATCTTCCGTGAAGAGCGCGACGGCCAGACGTTCGCCTATCCGGACACGCTGGTGGGCACCGATTCGCACACGACGATGGTCAACGGTCTGGGAGTCCTGGGCTGGGGCGTCGGCGGCATCGAGGCGGAAGCGGCGATGCTCGGCCAGCCGGTCTCGATGTTGATCCCCGAAGTCATCGGCTTCCGGCTGCGCGGCAAGCTGCCCGAAGGCGCGACCGCGACCGACCTCGTGCTCACCGTCACCGAGATGCTGCGCCGCAAGGGCGTGGTCGGCAAATTCGTCGAGTTCTTCGGCGCCGGATTGAGCAATCTGAGCCTGGCCGACCGCGCGACGATCGGCAACATGTCGCCGGAGTACGGATCCACGTGCGCGATCTTCCCGATCGATGAAGAGACGCTCAAGTATATGCGGCTCACCGGCCGCGCAGATGCGCACGTCGCGCACGTGCGCGCGTATGCGCAGGCGCAAGGGTTGTTCCGCACCGATGCGTCGCCCGAGCCGCTGTACACCGACGTGCTCGACCTCGATCTGGGCAGCGTCGAGCCCAGCCTCGCAGGACCGCGCCGTCCGCAAGACCGCGTGCCGCTGCGCGGCGCCAAGCAATCCTTTGAGACGGCCATGGAGGCGTTCGCGCTTGGACGGCCCGCGCCAAAGACGCCGGTCGTCGCCGCCGAGCGCTGGGCTGAAGAAGGCGGCAGCACGCTCACCGCGGCGCAGGCGCGCCGGCGAGCCACGTACACCGGCGAGAACGGTGAGGAAGCGGAGTTGTGCGACGGCGCCGTCGTCATCGCCGCCATCACCAGCTGCACGAACACGTCGAACCCGTCGGTCATGGTCGGGGCGGGACTGCTCGCCAAGAAAGCGGTCGAAAAAGGCCTCGTCTCAAAGCCGTGGGTGAAGACCAGCCTCGCACCCGGCTCGAAAGTCGTCACCGATTATCTCAAGAAAGCCGGCCTGACCCCGTACCTGGAAAAGTTGGGATTCTACCTGGTCGGCTATGGCTGCACGACGTGCATCGGCAACAGCGGCCCCTTGGCCGAGCCGATCGCCGCGGCGATCACCGATCACGATCTCGTCGTGTGCGCCGTGCTCTCGGGCAATCGCAACTTCGAAGGCCGCATCCACCCGCTCGTGCGCGCGAACTATCTCGCGTCGCCGCCGCTCGTCGTCGCGTACGCGCTGGCCGGCACGATGGAGATCGACCTTGCGGCCGAGCCGTTGGGGCACGACAGCGCGGGCAAGCCCGTTTATCTGCGCGACATATGGCCGACCTCGGCGGAGATCAACGCCACCGTCGCCGAGTGCGTCGCCGACGCGATGTTCAAGCGCCGCTACGCCGACGCGTTCGGCGGCGACGAGCGTTGGAAGTCGCTCGAGGTCCCGAAAGGCGATCGCTTCGCGTGGGATCCGCAATCCACGTACGTGCGCAAGCCGCCGTTCTTCGACGGCGTTACCGCCACGCCGCCGCCGCTGCGCGACATCGTGGGCGCGCGCGTCCTCGCGCTGCTCGGCGACAGCGTAACGACGGACCACATCTCGCCCGCCGGTTCGATCGGCAAGAACAGCCCCGCCGGCAAGTACTTGATCGCGCACGGCGTCGATCCGCAGGACTTCAACTCGTACGGTGCCCGGCGCGGCAATCACGAAGTGATGATGCGCGGCACGTTCGCCAACGTGCGGTTGCGCAATCTGCTGGCGCCCGGTACCGAAGGCGGCGTGACGCGCCACCTGCCCGACGGCAAAGAGATGACGATCTACGATGCCGCGATGCAGTACGAGCGCGAAGGGGTACCGCTTATCGTCATCGCCGGCAAAGAATACGGTTCTGGCTCGTCGCGTGATTGGGCAGCCAAAGGGCCGCGCTTGTTGGGCGTCCGTGCAGCGATCGCGCAGAGCTTCGAGCGCATCCACCGCTCCAACCTCATCGGCATGGGCGTGCTGCCGCTCCAGTTCGAGCCGGGGGAATCGGCCGCGTCGCTCGGCTTGACCGGCGACGAGTCATACACCATCGAGGGAATCGCCGGCGGGATGAGCGTCGGCAAGAGGCTCACGGTGCGCGCAACGGGCGCCAACGGGGAAAAGTCGTTCATCGTCATCGTGCGGATCGACACGCCCGATGAGGTCGAGTACTATCGCAACGACGGCATCTTGCCGTACGTATTGCGGCAGTTGCACGCCTCGCGCTAGCGGGGGACGATGAACAGCATGCTCGACGACGTCATGACGCCGGACGATCAAAGGATAGCCGGCGCGGGCGCGACTTGAGCGAACTCGATCGGGCTGCGGGCAAGGGCGCACCGGCATGCAAAGCGCCCGTCCACCCTTCATTCTTAGCGGGATGGCGGCCCGGGACAGCGAAACCCGGCAACCGCATGTTCGTCAGGTGGCCGCGCACGCTCGCCTTTGGGTTCTTCGTTTCCGCCTTCGCTGTGCTGGCCGCCCAAGCGTCTGCCGCCTGCGTGGTAGCGCTCGGCGATCATGTGATGCTCGCTTCGCAAAGCCCCGATCCCGACGTCTTCGTCTGGGATTCGTCGCAGCGTTTGGCGGCATACCTCCAGGGAGACTACGACACGGAGACGGTGCTGCGCCACACGGTATTGGCCCAACCCGGGACAAAAGCGGTTGCGGTCGGATGCAAGGAGGCCGCTGCTCGCCCGAAATACACCAGTTCGAATCTCGATTTGGTCGGCGTGAAGCTGACCGACGGACCGAACCGCGGGCACTACGGCTGGGTCGTGGCAGACGACATCCGCCGTGCCGACGGCAAACCGGTCACCCAGCCTACGCCGTAATAGTGATGATGCTATGCTGACGTACGCGATCCGGCGCACCCTTCAGGCGATTCCGCTCCTGCTGCTGATCAGCATGATCCTGTTCGCCATCCTGCACGCTATGCCGGGCGGCGGCCTCGCCGCCTACGCCGGCAATCCGCACCTGACCGCAGCCGACATCGCGCGCCTGCAGCACAATCTCGGCCTCGACCGGCCGGTCTACGTGCAGTACCTCAATTGGCTCGGGAAAGTGCTGCACGGCGACTGGGGCTGGTCGACCCTGAACTCGACCACCGTCGTCGAAGCGTTCGTGGAGCGCTTGCCCGCGACGCTCGAGCTGATGGTGACCTCGTTCATCATCTCGCTCGCGATCGGCCTGACGCTCGGCATCCTCGCCGCGCTGCGCCCCTACTCGCCGCTCGATTATTTCGTGACGACGTTCGCGTTCTTCGGACAGTCGATGCCCTCGTTCTTCTTCGCGCTGCTGCTCCAACTGCTGTTCGCGGTCAAAGGCATCCATCTGCAGGCGTTCGGCTACGCGTTCGACCTCCAGCTGCCCTCGGCCGGGATGACCTCGACGGACGGCGGCGACTTGCTCGACCGCATCAGGCATCTGATCTTGCCGGTCACCGTGCTCGCCCTGCTGCAGGTCGCGACGTGGTCGCGCTTCACGCGCGCCTCGATGCAAGAGGTGCTGCACACCGACTACATGCGCACCGCGGCCGCCAAGGGTCTGCCCTTCATGACGATTCTGCTCAAGCACGGTCTCAAGAACGGGCTTATGCCGGTGGTGACCGTCGTCGCGCTCACCATACCGTTCTTGGTGGGCGGCGCGCTGATCACCGAGCAGATCTTCGCGTGGCCGGGCGCCGGACGGCTGTTCATCACCGCGCTGGGCCAACAAGATTTCGGCCTGCTCATGGGTTATCTGGTGCTCATCTCGATTCTCGTCGTGCTGTTCAACTTGCTCGCGGATCTGGCGTACGGCTGGCTCGATCCACGCGTCAAGTACGATTAGGAGTCCGGCCTTGGCAGTCGTAACCCAAACCCTTACGCCCCTGGTCATTCGAGACGACGAAGATCTTGTCGGGCGGCGCAATCTCGCCTGGAAGAAGTTCTCGCGCCACCGGCCTGCGCTCATCGGCGCCGTCGTGCTGCTCGTCTTCGTGCTGGCCGCGATCTTCGCGCCGCTGCTCTCGCATTACGATCCGGCCGCCATCGACCCGGTGTGGCAGGGCACGCCGCTCGCGCCGGGCGTCAACGGACACATCCTCGGCACCGACGAGCTTGGACGCGACCTGCTCACGCGCTTGATGTACGGCGGACGCATTTCGCTCTCGCTCGCCGGCAGCGCGATGCTCATCGAAGTCGTGCTGGGCACGATCCTGGGCGCGTGCGCCGGCTTCTTCGGCGGCTGGGTCGATTACGTCATCATGCGCGTCACCGACGTCTTCTTGTCCATCCCGCTGCTGCCGCTGCTGCTCGTGCTCACCGGCATCGTGGCGGCGACCTCGGTCAAATCCTCGCTCGGCCCGGCGTACGTCGCGCTCATCATCGGCGTGCTCTCCTGGATGACCGTCGCGCGCCTCGTGCGCGGCGCGTTCTTGAGCCTGCGCGAGAAGGAGTTCGCCGAGGCGGCGCGCGCCATCGGCAGCCGCAACGTCTCGATTATGTTCAAGCACTTGTTGCCCAACGCGGCGGCGCCGATCATCGTCCAAGCGACCCTCGACGTGGCCGGCATCATCATCCTCGAGTCCGCGCTGTCGTACTTGGGCTTCGGCGTCCAGCCGCCGACGGCGTCGTGGGGCAACATGCTGACCAACGCGCAAGAGAACATGCAGATCGCCTGGTGGGCCGGCGTGTTCCCGGGCCTGTGCATCTTCTTGACGGTGCTCGCCATCAATTACATGGGCGACGGTCTGCGCGACGCGCTCGATCCGAACGTCGAATGATGCAATCCCGCGAACGCCTCGCGGGGAAAACCACTGGCAGCGGCCGAAACCAACCGGCCGCTTGAGGTGCCCGCCCAGGTGGCGGAATTGGTAGACGCGCTAGTTTGAGGGGCTAGTCGGGTAAAACCGGTGCAGGTTCGAGTCCTGTCCTGGGCACCACATACGAAAGGCTGCGAGCGAAGTCGTGAAATGGGCGATCGGCGTGGATCTCGGCGGCACGCACGTGGCCGCAGCGCCGGTCGACGAGCGCGGCCGCGTCCATAACGTCTATAGCCGCGAGCTCGAATCGCACGACGTCAAGTACGTCGTCACCGAGGCGGCCAAAGTCGTCGGCAAGGCGATCGCCTCGCTCGACAAGCGCGCCAAACTCTCAGGCATCGGCGTCGGCTCGCCAGGCAACATCGACGAGCGCACGGGGACCGTGCGCTTCTCGCCCAACTTCGGCTGGCACGACGTAGCGCTCAAACAGAAACTCGAGAAGAAGCTCGGCCGCCCGATCCACCTGCTCAATGACGCGCGCTGCGCCACGATCGGGGAATACTTGCATGGCGTCGGCAAGGGCGCGCGCGATTTCGTGCTGATCACGCTCGGCACAGGCATCGGCGGCGGCATCGTCGCCAACGGCAAGCTCGTCTTGGGCCACACGATGGCCGCGGGCGAGATCGGACATCACGTGCTGCGCGAGAGCTCGGGTTTTGTCTGCACCTGCGGGAAGACGGGCTGCTTCGAGGCCCAGGCGTCGGGCACGGCGCTGCTGCGTCACGCGCTGGCGCTCGCGCCCTCGTTTCCGCGCAGCACGCTGCTGACCGGTACCCCGCAGGTCGATTGGGGCTCGAAGATGATCTCGCGCGCGGCCGCCGCTGGGGATCAGCACGCGCTGGCGACCTGGCACGCGTGGCTGCGCGACCTGGCGACCGGCATCGCCAACATCATCGCGTTCGTCAATCCCGAGATGATCGCGCTCGGCGGCGGCGTCGGACGGACCGACGACTCGCTGCTCGTCACGCCGCTGACCAGATTGGTGGACGAGCAGACGACGATGGCGCCCAAACACCAGACGACGATCGTGCGCGCGAAGCTGGGCAACAACGCCGGCATCGTCGGTGCGGCGTGCCTGGCGCTGCACGGCATTCCCTGACGGAAGCGCTAAGCGGTTAGACCGCGACCTTCGCCGGCTCCGGCAGCTGCGCGAGCAAGAACCGTGCGATGTCGTCCGCCGCGTGCGGGCGCGCGCTCTCGAGCGCGCTGCGGCGATACGACTGCAGCACGCCCGGATCGCTGCCGAAGAAACGGCGCAGCGTCGCGCTGACGTCGCGCGCTTCGAGCGCGACGACGCCGGCCGCGCGCGACTCGACAAAGCCCAAGTTGCCCGCTTCTTGTCCGGAGATGTAGTCGCAGATGATGATCGGCAGCCCGCACGCGGCCGCCTCCGCGATGGTCCCCGGCCCCGCCTTCGACAGCAGCGCGTCGGCGGCACGCATGTAATCCGCGATATTGTCGACGAAGCCGAGCACTTTAGCATCTGGCCCGAAGCGCGGCGCAAGCGCGAGCATGCGCTCGCGCAGTCCTTCGTTGCGTCCGCAGATCGCGACCACTTGCAGGTTCAGCGCGCGCATGGTGCCGGCGACTTGGCGCACGATGCTGCGAAGACGTCCGCCGCCTTCGCCGCCGGACATCACGAGCAGCGTGCGGCGCGCGGGGTCGAGCCCCAGCGCGCGCTTGTCCGCGGTCGGATCGGTCGAAGGCGAAAAACCATCGCGGATCGGCAGGCCGAGGTTATGCACGCGGTCGGCCGGGATGCCCCGGCTGACGCATACGCGCGCCGCTTCGGCCGACGCCACGACGTACTGATCCGCAGCAGAATCCGACGTCCACGCGTGATGGATGGTCACGAGGTCGGTGATCACCGTGATCAGCGGAGCGCGGCTGCCCATCTCGTCGATGGTCTCGCGCGCGAGCTCGTTGAGCAAGGGGTGCACCGACACGACCAGCGACGGATCCAAGCGCTCGACGAGCTGGCGGAAGTTGTGCCGGATGAACGGCTTGCCAAGCTCGGTCATGATGCGCGCGCGCGTCCGCCCGTTCGAGAGGTGGAAGAGCGCCGGATACGGGCTTGGCTGGACGTTGAGCAGCGCGCCGTAGCTCTTGATGCCTTCGCGCAGCGGGAAGATGCCGCACGCGGCAAACGCGTCGACCATGTCGCTGCGCACGGGGCGTCCCTGCGCGAGCCGATGCAGCGCGCGGTCGATCGCTTCCGCTGCAGTGCGATGCCCGCCGCCCGTGTCCGAGAACAAGAACAGCACGGAAGGCGGTCGCGGATCAGGCCGGTCGAGCGCGCCAGGCACGTCGCGTGTTTTCGCGCCGCGGCACGCCTTGCCCCTGGGGCGAGGTGGCCCCGACCGCTCGCAAGAACCTCAGGGACGGCGTAAAGGAGGCACTACCGTCAAGAACAGCAGCGTCACCGTCAATCCGGGACTCGAGGGCGTGGTCGTCGGCAGCACGGGCATCAGTTTGGTCGCCGGCGAGGAAGGCCGTCTCACCTACCGCGGTTACGATATCGCCGACCTCGCGGCGCACGCGTCGTTCGAGGAAGTCGCGTTCTTGCTGTGGCACGGGCGGCTGCCCAATCGCGCCGAGCTCGACACGACCCGGCGCGAGATGGCGGCGCAGCGCGCCCTTCCGGCAGCGGTGCTGGACATGTTGCGCGGCGTGCCGCATGACGCGTGGCCGATGGATGTGCTGCGCACCGCCGTGTCGTCGCTCTCGCTGCACGTGCCGCCGCGTCCCGACGGCACGCACGTATCCGACGTCTCGACCGCGATGCGTTTGACCGCGGCCGCCGCGACCGCGGTGGCCGCCTTTGACCGCCTGCGCCGCGGCCTCGAACCGGTGGCGCCGCGCGCCGACCTCGGCCTCGCCGCCAACTTCCTTTATATGAAGAACGGCGAGGCGCCCAGCGAGATGGCGGCGCGAACCCTCGACGTCTACTTCGTGTTGCTCGCCGATCACGGTTTCAACGCGTCGACGTTCGCGGCGCGGGTTACGGCGAGCACGTGGGCTGACATGTACGCCGCGGTGACGTCGGCGGTCGCGACCCTGCAGGGTGATCTGCATGGCGGTGCGCCGGGCAAGGTCATGAAGATGATCCTCGACATCGGCGAACCGGGGAAGGCCGAGGCGTACGTGCGTACGCTCCTCGACAAAGGCGACCGGGTCATGGGGATCGGACACCGCGAGTACAAGGTGCGCGACCCGCGCGCAGAGCCGCTGGAGAAGATGGCGCGCGATCTCGGGCAAAGCAATGGCACGCCGCAGTGGTATGCGGTGGCGCGCCGCCTCGAAGATGTCGCCGTCACGGTCCTTCACGAGAAGAAACCGGGCCGCCGCTTGTACGCGAACGTCGAGTTCTATAGCGCGCCGACGTTGTACGCGCTGGGGATCGAGCCCGACACGTTCACCTGCATGTTCGCGTGCGCGCGCATGGCCGGTTGGACCGCGCACATCATGGAGCAGATGAAGGATAACCGGCTGATTCGGCCGCAAGTCGAATACACCGGGTTGGTCGGCTTGCCGTGGGTCTCCATCGAGCGCCGCTAGACCCGCATTTTCAATATCGTTCCGAAGGGGGCACAGTTCCGATGAGAACCCGTCTACTCATTGCCGCGGCGTGCATGGCGCTCCTCGCCGCCGGCTGCTCGAAAGGCCAACAGCAGTCGAGCGCGCCGGAAGCTACTGCGACCGCGGCGACCGCGCTGACCAACGATACCGGCTTGCCGCTGCCGGACAACGCGTTGGTGATCGACGCGCGCGAATTCCATCAGACGATCGATCCGTCGCAAGAGCAAGGCACCGCCATGGCGTCGCTCGCCAAGGGCAACTACACGGGGCACGAAGTGGTCGCCTCGAGCTTGCAGTCGACCGATGACCTCGACAAATGGCTGGCGACTGTTGCGCCCCCCGCTGGCTACACAAAGGCAAACACATCGCAGAGCATCCAGTCGACGGTCCATCGCTATGGCATCAGCTACGTCGCGTTCGTCTCTGGCAACTCCAAAGGCGCGACCATCGTGGTGATGGATCCGAAGATGATCACCACGAAGCTCGGACCGGTCTTAGCCGTGCTCGACAAATACAACTCGATGCCGCCGCCGCTGCGCGCCGGCATGGACACCCAGGTCAAACAGCGCACCGGACAGTCCATCAGCGAGATGATGGACAAGGGCGCACCGCTCGGCGCGGCGATCGCCGCGGTCAACGAGTTCCGCAACTCCGACAAGCGTGCGATCATCCTCATCAACGCTGAGAAGCAGTAGCAGCCGCTCCTGGGCGGGCGCCAGGGCTCCGATCCCGTCGAGGCCTCGAGCTATGCTCGGGGCCTTTTCTCGTTGGGGTGCCGTTGTTGGCGTGGCGCCTAGGGCCGAGAGGGACCCGTTTGCCGAGCGCCAACAAGTTTAAGGCAGGGTTAAGGAGATTGTGGCATGATTATGCCGAGTCGCCTTATTCGAGTGGTGACGGCAGCGTGCTTGATGACGGCTGCCGCTGCGCCGTGCCTCGCCTCCGATGGAATGCCGGCGTCGTCAGCGCCCACATACGTGGCGGGCGTGGCGCTCCCGCAGGTCGTGTATTACGGCGACTGCGGCGCCGCGCTGCCGACGGTCCTCACGATCCGCAGCCAATTCGTGTCGGCGTATAGCCTGCGCGTGACCGCGCGCTACGATTACGTCAGCTCAGATCCGCAACTGCCGGAATCCACCATCTTGAGGGCAAGCATGGCGCAGGTCGCGAGCCTCACGTATATGGGCAGCATCGACGTCGGCGCCGAGGCGTTCGCGTACTTGCGCGGCGGCAGCGGGGTGCTCCGCTATCAGGTGTCGGCGGTCGACGCGCTCGCGACGGCGAGCGCGGGCACGACCGGAACCGTCGTCGTCAGGCCCTGCGAGAAGCTTGCCGTGCGCTAGAGGTCCGGCCAGCGCTCGAGCGCGCTGACGAGATCGTCTACGACGGTCGCGTGCTCCGGCTTCATGAGCACGCAGCGGATGACCGCGCACTCGTCGGCATCCCACTGGACCGCCGGTAACGCCTTTCGTCCCAGCATCGCGCTCACGCGCCACTTGGCGATGTAGAAAGGCCGCCGCCGATCGCGCAGCGTGGCGGCGAAGAGCTTTTCGGTCCGCTCGGAGATCGCGCTTGCGGCCGCGCGTTCGCCGCGACGCAGCGGCGCGAGCGTCACGATGTCGAGTTCAGGCGCGATCACCGGGGCGAGCAGGCCGCCGCGTTGCGCGCGCTCGACCGCGGCCGATGCGGCGCTGCGACAGCGCAACAGTTCGGGGCCCAGCCCATCGCGCGCGTGCAGCGGCAGCACGCGCAGCGTCGTCCACAGGGCGGCAGCGCTCGCACCTGCGCGCGAGCATTCCAAGCTGATCTCGCCCAGTTGCAGCTCGTCCGATGTGAAGTACGTATAAGGTGAATCGTGCTTGTAGAGCGCGCCGACCGCCGGGTCTGCGAAGAGCACGCAGCCGCAGCCATACGGCTGCAGCCCGTGCTTGTGCGGGTCGACGACGATCGAATCGCAGTGCGCCAACGCCGCCCAGGGCGCAGGATCCATCTTCGCCGCCGCCTCCCCGGCGATGAGCGTGAAGAAGCCTCCATACGCGGCGTCGGCATGGACGCGCCAACCGCGCTCGCGGGCGCGGCGCGTCACGGTGTCGATCGGATCGATCGCCCCGCTCGACGTAGTGCCTGCGCTGACGACGATCGTGCCGACGTCGCGCATGGCGTCTGCGTCCTCCAAGGCGCGCACGTCGAGCTTGCCGCGGGCGTCGACCGGAAGCACCGAGGTCTGAACGCCGAGAAGCTCGCACATCCTGGCATGCGTGTAGTGAGCCTCGCTCGAAAACGCGATGCGTTTGCCTGGGTGCAACCGCGACGCCGCCCACAGCGCCTCGAGATTCGCGATCGTGCCCGAGCTGGTGAGGTGCCCCAGATGCCGGTCGTAGCCGAACATCTGCGCGAGGTTCGCGACCGCTTCACGCTCGAGCGCCGCAGTGGCGGGTCCGCCGTCAAGCGCGTGGTTGTTCGGGTTGATGCGCGCCGCGGTGAGATAGGCCGCCAGCGCGACGGGATGCGGCGGCTTGAGCATCTGGCCGGCGTAGTCGGGATGGAAGAAGGGATAGTTGTCGTGAAGCCGCTCGAGCAGCTCGTCGATCGCCGCGTCGGCTGCCCCCGGCTCGACCGCAAGCGTGGCGTCCGGTTCGATCGCTCGCCAGCGCCGCTCCCACGCCGCGATCCCATCGAGTCCGCGCGCGAGCAGCCGGCGAAGGTCCGAGTCGTCCAACTAGTCGGTGACGGCGGAGAAGAGCTCGTCTAGGTCTTCGCGCGTCAAGCTCTTGGCGAAGGCCGCGTCGCTTGAGATGACCGAATCGGCAAGCGCCTGCTTGCGTTGTTGGAGTGCTTGGATCTTCTGCTCGACCGAGCCGATCGTCACCAGCCGGTATGCCGTCACAGGCTTGGTCTGACCGATGCGATGCGTGCGATCGATGGCCTGGCGCTCGATCGCCGGGTTCCACCACGGATCGTAGAGCACGACATAATCCGCTTCGGTCACGGTGAGCCCGACGCCGCCCGCCTTGAGGCTCATCAAGAAGACCGGCGGACCGTCCTCGCGTTTGAAGTCCTCAAGCACCTTGGCGCGATTCTTGGTCGAGCCGTCCAGGTACGCGTACGCGCGGTTGCGTGCGTCGAACGCCTCGCGCATGATGCCGAGCATCTCGGTGAACGAAGAGAACACGAGCACGCGGTGGCCGGAATCGACGATCGAATCGACCAGCTCGGTGAAGGCGGTGAACTTGCCCGACGCATCCTCGTCCTCGCGCCAGTGCTCGCCGACGAGGCCCGGATGATTGCAGATCTGGCGCAGCTTCGTGAGAGCGGCGAGAATGGAAAGCTGGGCGCGGCCGATGCCGTGCTCGTCGACTTCGCGCATGATCTCGCGCCGCGCGCGCAGCACGACTTCTTTGTACGCCTTGCGCTGCGACGGCGTCATCTCGCACTCGATCGTCTGCTCGGTGCGCGACGGCAGATCCGCCGCGACCTGCGTCTTGAGCCGCCTGATCATGAACGGCTGGACGCGCTTGGCCAGACGCTGCTGCTTCTCCACGTCGCCGTCGCGCATGATCGGCGTTTCGAACGTGGCGCGGAAGTGGCTTTCGTTGCCGAGCAGCCCAGGCATGACGAAATCCATGATCGACCATAGGTCGAGCACCGAGTTCTCGATCGGGGTGCCGGTGAGCGCGAGCCGCTGCTCGGCGTTGAGCGACTTGATGACCTGCGAGATCTTCGCCTGGGGGTTCTTGATCTGCTGCGCTTCGTCGAGCACGACGGTGCGGAACGTGATCTTCGCGAGGCTCTCCGCATCGCGCCGCGCCAGCGCGTACGACGTGACCAGCAGATCGTAGTCGGCGGCGGCGGCGTAGACGTCTTCGCGTCCGGCCCCGGCGGACAGCAGCTGCACCTTGAGCTGCGGGGTGAAACGAGCGACTTCGCCGACCCAGGTGTGCGTCACCGACGTCGGGCAGACGATGAGGCTGGGCGCGCTGCCGCGCCGCTGCCGCTCGCGCTCGAGGTACGCCAGCACTTGCAGCGTCTTGCCGAGTCCCATGTCGTCGGCCAAGATGCCGCCGAACGCGTAGTGCCCGAGATAGGCCAGGAAATCGAGGCCGCGGCGCTGATAGGGGCGCAAGATCTTGGCGAGATGTTTGGGCGGCTCGCACTCCTCGATGCCGGAGAAGCCGCGCACCGCTTCGCGCAACGCGCGCAGCTGCTCGGGAAGCTCGGAGTCGCCGCACGCTTTGGCGAGATCGTCGTAGACCGAAAGCATCTGCGCCGCGGTGAGCCGCGTCTTGCCGCCGCGCTCGAGGCCGCCGCCGAATCCGCCGGTCGCTTCGCGCAGCAGCGCGAACGAGGATAAGTCGATGAATTGGCCATCCGAGAGACGGTGGTAGCGCCCCGTGCTCTGCCACAGCGCTTTGATGTCGTCTGCCGTGAGCTTTTGTCCGTCGAGCAGCAGCTCGACCGATATCTCGAGCCAATCGATCGGACCGAAGAGGCTCGCGGCGCCCTTCGCCCCTTTGGCCTTTTGCGCCGGTTTCTCGTCGCCGTCGACCGTGACCGATACTTGTAGGACCTTTGGTCCTTCGACCAGCGACTTGACCGTGTCGTCCATGTCGAGCTGGTAGTCCGCGCGCCACGCGGGCAGCGTCTCGGTGCCGAACTGATACGCGGCGTCGACCGGTTCGATGCGCCAGCTCGTCTCGTCGTACTGCGGCACGGTTTCGTCAGGCCGCTGCGCCGCGAGCTTCTCGTACACGTCGTGCGCAGGTGCGCAGCCGGCGCCTTCGATGCGCGCGCGCAAGCGCTGCGCCAACGCCGGATTGCAGTAGGCATAGCGCGCCTCGGCGCCTTTCTTGCCGCTGTCCACGCGCTGCAGCGGATTGAAATCTTGCGGCGTCACGCGCCAGTTCGCACCGCTGCGCGCGTCTTCTATCGATGGCTCGACCGTGATGCCGTCGCCTTGCCAGCGCAGCCGCATCAGCGTCTGAAGCGCCATATCGTCGGGCAGGACCATGAGCGCGCCAGCCGTGCCGCGATCGAGGAATCCGTGCGCGCGCTCTAAGAACAACGGGATCTCGTCCGACGCGATGTGCACGCTGCCCGAGGCCGATAGGCGCTCGACGATGCGCAGGCTGAAGCTGCCGTCGTGCAGATAGAACGTGCCGCCATCGAAAAGCCACGCGGGCGTGCCGTCGATCGGACGCACCGCGGCTACGTCGACGGTCGTGCCGTCGGGCCGCACGAAGACGCCCGAGAGATCGAGATCGCCCTGCTCGCCGCGTGTGCCGGACAGCCGCAGGTGCAACGGAGCCAGCACGATCTTGACCGGCGGCATCGCTTCAGGGTGGGCGCCCAAGTGGTCGTCGTAGCGGACGCGCGGGTGAGAGATCAAGCGCAGCAGCAGCTGCGCGAAATTGTTGGTCAGCGCTTTGGTCTGCTCGCTCGTCGCGCGGGCGAGCGCGTAGTCGGCTGGCGTGCCGAACATCGAGCCTAACGTCGCGTCGGCAAGCAGCGCGGCATCGTGGCGATCCCACTCCTCGCCGGTGAGATTCGCTTGGCGGGTCGTGCGATACAGCTGCTGCAGATCGCCGTGCGTGCGCGGCACGCCGTGCAGCTTGGGCGCGTCTAAACAGAGCCGGGCGTAAAAAACGCCCAGCCGGTCGTCGAAGCCGGCGACGATCCACAGGCGCCTGCGCGGCACCACGCTCTCGTGGTGCGGGGTGAGCAGATCGAGCAGTTCGGGCGCGGCCGGCGTGACGACGCTTGCGGAGCCGTTCGTGCGCTGCTCGCCGTTCGCAGTGCTCTTGCCGTTGCCGGCCGTCGCATGGCCGTTGCCGGTCACCGGCGTGGCCGGCGCGGGGGGCGGCGGCTCGGTATCGCGCGTGGAGAGCTCGATGAGCGTGTACAGCGCGGCGACCGCGTGCTTGCAGTCGTAGCCGTAGCGACACGTGCAGTTGCAGCGCATGCCGAGCGGCAGGCGCGACGGGTCGCGCGTGAGCGTGGTGGTGTGCGTCTCGGTATCGGCGACGGTGCCTACGACGTCGTTGCGCCGCAAGTTCAGGCTGCGCACCTTGCCGCGTTGAAATGCGGCTAATCCTTGGGCGATGATCGTCTTCGGAAACGTGCCTTCGATGGA
Organism: Candidatus Eremiobacteraceae bacterium; assembly: GCA_035314825.1. Classification (NCBI taxonomy): domain Bacteria; kingdom Bacillati; phylum Vulcanimicrobiota; class Vulcanimicrobiia; order Candidatus Eremiobacterales; family Candidatus Eremiobacteraceae; species Candidatus Eremiobacteraceae bacterium. The sequence goes on along the minus strand of DATFYX010000089.1, from coordinate 40,474 downwards.
GGCTTGCGTGGGTATGTTCGCTTGCCAGGCTCCAAGCGGTGGACCCCCTCGGTCGGGAGCGACGCCTTCCTCGAAACGGAGCATGACAGGTTGTGCAGACTTGCTAGCAGCGCGGACAGCCATACTTGTTTGCTATTCGCCGCGCCATCGTAGCCTCCCGCCTAGGACGGCAACCCGATTTGACCGAAGCCGCATGCGACGTCGAGTTCGGGTGCTACTTCGACACTTGCATTTGATGGAGGATTTGCACTATGCAGCGCCGATTGCGTTTTCTGTCCTTCGCGTTGTGCGCCGGTGTCATCGCCGTCGCAGCGGCGGCGATACCGCTGATCGCCGCGACGCCCGCGCCGACGCAGCTTCAATACACGAAGGTGACGAGCTCCAAACTGCCGGGCATGCTCGGCATGTTCGGTCACGCAAAGCCGTCGAGCGAGACGACGACCATCGGACCGTCGCGCGAGCGCACGGACAGCTCCGACAATACCAGCCAGATCATCCAATGCGACCTCAAGCGCATCATCCATCTCGACAATAATGCGAAGACGTACTACGCGATGACGTTCGCGCAGATCCAGGCGCAGATGAATGCGGCTGCGCAGCAGTACCAGCATCAGATGAACTCGACGACCCCCAATCCGCACCCCGCACCCACCAGCACCATCGAGGGTTCCGGCGGGCTGACGATCAGCGTCAATACGGTCAACGATCCGAACACGCAGCAGATCCTCGGCATGACGGCGCACCACATCACGGAGACGATCACCGGCACGGCGAACGGGAACGGCCAGTGCCCCAACGTCACGCTGACCATGATCAACGACGAGTGGTATATCCCCAATCCGGTCACGTTCTCGTGCCCAGTGGCGCGTCCCGTCATACCGGTCATGCAGCCGCCGCCGTCGTCTCACGGTGGCCAAGGGGCTGCGAATCCGTGCCTGGGGAGTTTCCAAGCGCAAGCCAGCGGGAAGGCGCGGACGGAAGACCGGTTCGCGCTCAAACAAGACACGACGCTGGACATCGGTGTCAAGATCACGACGCACGACGAAGTGACGAAATACGAGACGCAGCCCTACAGCCCGTCGTTCTTCGACGTTCCCTCGGGTTACACGCAAGTCCAACCGCCGCAGATGGGCGGCTAGGTCAGCAGAGGATTGCGCGACGGGCGCAGCGCAAGCTGCGCACGTGCAACCACTGGCGATAGAAGGCGTTTCGATGTGGTCCGTCTGGCAGCCGGATCGAAACGTCTTCTTCAATTCCTACTTCTTGCAGCGTGACGCTGGGAACGTCGTCGTCGATCCGCTGGCGTGGACGCCGCACGACGAGGCACAGATGCACGAGCGCGGCGGCGTCGCATGGATCATCATCACCAATCGCGATCACGAGCGCCGCGCGCGAGACCTCGCCGGGTTGTTCGGCGCGAAGATCGTCGCCAGCAAACGGGATGCGCCGCTGCTCGCGGGTCCGGTCGACGCCGTGCTCCAGGAAGGCGACAAGACGTTTCCCGGCATCCGCATCATCGAGCTCGAGGGGATGAAGTCGCCGGGCGAGATCGCGCTGTACATGCGCCGCGCCAACGCCGCGATCGTCGGCGACTGTCTGTGGGGCGATCCAGCCGGCAGCGTGCGGTTGCTGCCCGACGACAAACTGCTCGACGCCAAGAAGGCCGTGCTGTCGCTGCGCAAGCTCTGGGCGCTCCAGCTCGACGCGCTGCTCGTCGGCGACGGAGCCTGCATCTTGCATGGCGCCGACGCGGTGATCGGCGCGTACCTCGAGTCGCGCACCGACGTCTACGTGAACCGCATCAACATCGACGATGCGCCGGAAGAGACGTTCGACGAGGTCGGCCCGAAGGGCGTGCGGTTCGGAGCCGCCGAGCGCGAGATCGGCCTGTACATCGGCGCACGCAAGCTCGGCTACCGGATGGCGACGCTGCAGCCGGGAGGGCGCTACTGCCCGATGCATCTGCACACGCGCGAAGAGGAGATGTTCTTGGTCTGGGACGGCGCGGCGACCATCCGGACGCCGCGCGGCGACATCGAGTGCCGGCGCGGCGATTTCATCTGCTTCCCGACCGGACCGAGCGGCACACACCAGCTGGCGAACACGTCGACAGCGCCGTGCACGCTGCTCCTGCTCGGGAATTTCGATCCGCAAGAGGTCTGCCAGTATCCGGATTCCCACAAAGTGATGATCGACTCACTCGGCGGACTGATCGTGCGCGACAACCCCGCTCTGGATTACCTCGACGCCGAATAAATTCGAGCGCTACATGTGGACGGTTTTGAGGTAGGTCGCGAGGATCCGGTTGAACTCAGCCGGGTCAGCCGCGTCGGCCGAGCGCAGGTCCAACTTCGCAGATGCCTGCGCGCCCGGACCGCCCGCCGGATTGACCGCGGTGATGCTGATGTTCGGCTGCGTCGCACGCCAGACGCGCAGATCCGGCGTCGAGGTGAACACCGCGTTCAGCGGTGTGGCACCGGCGTCGAACTGGCTCATCGGCGGCAAGCCGAAGACGAGCTCGATCGTGCGCAGCACGCTTGATGTCGTGTAGTGGGTGTGGTCCACTTGCCCGCGATTGACGTACGCGCTGACGGCGAGCGCTTCGACGCGTTGGTTGCTGACGTGATCGGGACCCGCCTGGGCATCGTCCTCGATGCTCACGAGCAGCGTGTCCTTCCAGTAACGGCTGTGGCTGAGCGCCTCCACCATGCGGCCCAGTGCGTAGTCGTTGTCGGCGATCATCGCATACGGCGTGCGCGAGCCCGCCTTCATGCCCGCCGTGTGATCGCTCGGTAGCCACACCAATTCGAGCTGCGGCAGATCGCCCGCGGCCTCGAACTGGCGGAACTCGCGCAGCCACTCGACGATCCGATCCTGGTCCGAGTACGTCAGGTCGAAGGGCCGGTAGGCGGTATCGAGCAGCGGATCGATAGACGGGTTCACCCCGCGCGCCGGCGAGCTGGCCTCGACCGCGCCTTCGCCGTAGAGCCTGACGCTGACGCCGTGTTTGACGGCGACATCCCAGATGTAGCCTGCGCTCGGCCGCAAGATCGGATCGGAGAAATCGTAGAAGCCGTCGGCGCGGCCGGCGTAATCGGCGGGCCACATGCGCTGGACGAAGTCATCGGCGTATGCACCGTCGGCCCACTCATGGCCGTCGGCGCTGACGGTGCCCTCGCCCTCAAAGGCGTCGAGCAGCACGAACTCGTCCGCCAAGCGGTGGATGTTGGGCGTGACGCGCTGACCGAACACGGCGAGCGACGCCTGGCCGTTGCCGCGCGTGTCGTCGCCGAGCACTTCGTCATACGTGCGGTTCTCTTTGATGACGTAGATGACGTGCTTGAAGGGCGGCAGCGCCCCCGGCGCAGCGGGCGACGGTTTGAACGGCGAATTCGCGCGCGCGATCGCGAGGCCGCCGACCAGCGCGCTGCGCGACAGCGACGTGATCGTCTCCATGTCACCGGTCGCGGTGTTCGGCGCGTAGTTCGTGGACGTGCGCTGTGCGGCCGGCGTGATCGAGCTGTGCTGATCGTCGGGGTTGGCGTGGCCCGAAAGTCCTTTTCCGTCAAGCGCGTACAGGCGCTTGCCGTCTTTGCTCATGGCGATGCCGGTCGGATACCAGCCGACCGGCACCGCCCCGTAGACGAGCGGCGCCGTGCCGGTGATGTCGACCGCGACGACGGCGTTCGAGTCGGCGTCGGCGACGAACAGCGTGCGTCCGTCAGCCGACAGCGCGAGCGAGCTGGGCGTCGCGCCTTCCGGCGAACCGGGATACAGCGCGACGTCGATCTTGCCGCGCAGCTTGTCCGTCGCGGTGTCGATCACGTCGACGACGTCATCGTTGGCGCAGGCGACGTACAGCGTCCGCCCGTCCGCGCCGAACAGCAGCGCACCCGGATGACTATCGGTGGCGATGGTCCTGACTTTCGCGCCGTTCGCGGAGTCGACGACGCTGACCGACGCGCCGCCCCAGTCCGACACGTAGATGCGCGCGCCGCTCGGCGACAGCGTCACGTCATAGGGCGTGCTACCCACGTCGGTCGCGAAGATCGTCGCGCCGCTCAGCGCATTGACGGCGACGAGGCTGTTCGCGCCCGAAACCGCGGCATAGACGGTCGAGCCGTCCAGCGAGAGGGCGAGTCCGTTGATCCAGATCTTGCCGGCGCCTAGACGGTAGAAGGTCGAGTCGCCGAGTTTTCCGGTCGAGGCGTCGAAGCTGAACCGGTCGACGCCGCCGCCGGCCGCCGTGGAGGCGTACAACGCGTCGCCGTTCGGCGAGAAGGCAAGACCGTAAAACGTGCCGTTGATGGGCCGCTGGTCGACGATCTTGCCGGTGTCCTGACTGACGATAGCGATCGAAAGGTCGCCGAAGCCGGCGTTGGAGACGGCCAGCCAGCGCCCGGACGTGTCCTGGACGATGCGCAGCGGCAACGTGCCGAGAGGCAGGATCGATGAACCCGAGGGCGTCACGCGCCAGCCATTGGGCAGCGCGGTGACATCGGCCGCGCGCGGCGCATGGGGCGGTGAGGCGAAACAGAGCAGGGCGACCGCGAGAACCGCGAGCCCGATGCGCTGCGTGCGGACAACCATCGGAAACCTCGTGTTAGCGCCGTGCGAAAGTAACAAGCGTTCGAGCGCTAGCTTTTTGTGGCGCAGGGGACGATGCCTGCCGTGCGAACGAGGACTGCGATGCCCGACACGCCGCGCACCGTCCAGCGCATCGTCATCCTCGGCGGAGGATTCGGCGGCGTCTATGCCGCGATGGCGTTGCAAAAGGCGGTGCGCCATCGCAGCGACGTCGACATCACGCTCGTCGCGCGTGAGAACTTCTTCTTGTTCACGCCCATGCTGCCGCAGGCGGCGACCAGCAGCATCGACACGCATCACATCGTCGTCAACTTGCGCCGCATCCTGCCGCGCGTGCGCGTGCTCGAAGCCGAGATCGATTCGATCGACCTGGCGGCGCACCGCGTGACGATCACGCACGGCGACGGACACCCGCACGATGTGGACTGGGACCAGCTCATCATCGCGGTCGGCGGGGAGACGAATTACTTCGGTCTGCCCGGCGTCGCCGAGCATGCGCTCACCATACGAACGCTGGCCGATGCGGTGGTGCTGCGCAACCGGGCGATCGACATGCTCGAGCAAGCCGAGCTCGAAGATGATCCGGACGTCCGCAAGCGGCTGTTGACCTTCGTCGTGGCGGGCGGCGGTTTCGCCGGCATCGAGACCGCTGCAGAGCTGGATCTGTTCATGCGCACCGCGGCGAAGATGTACCGGAACGTCAAGCCGTCGGAGATCACCACCGTCGTCGTCGACGTGCGAACGAGCATCTTGCCCGAGCTGTCCGATGAGCTGGGCCGGTGGACGCAGCGCGCGCTCGAGAAACGCGGCGTTCGGTTCCGGCTGGGCGTCGGCGTGAAATCGGCAGATGCGGCCGGCGTGACGCTGGCCGACGGCACGCGTCTGGACACCCAGGTCTTCGTCTGGGCAGGCGGCGTGTCGGCCAACCCGTTGGTCGCGGGGTTGCCATGCGCGAACGAGCGCGGCCGCGTGCCGGTAGACGCCGATCTCGCCGTGCCTGGCTATCCGGGCGTGTGGTGCGTCGGCGACAGCGCGGTGGTGACGCCGCCCGGCGGCGGCGCGCCATATCCGCCGACCGCCCAACACGCGTTGCGCGAGGGTTTGCACGTCGCCCGCAACGTGATGGCCGCGATCGACGGCAAACCGTTGCGCCCCTTCGCCTACACGACGGTCGGCCAGATGGCGCATTTGGGAGAGCGCCAAGCCGTGGTGATGCTCGGCGGGCTGAAGATCTCCGGATTCCCGGCGTGGTGGCTGTGGCGGACCTACTACCTGTTCCGCATCCCGACGCTCGAGCGCAAGATCCGCGTGGCTATCGACTGGACGCTCGATCTGCTGTTCTCACGTGACACGGTGCAGGTCAAGCTGCCCGAGCGGAAAAGCGGATAGAAATGGATCGCCGGCGCGGCTATGATAAAGGCGCTATGAACAACGATACCGATGTGACCGTCGTCCAGCGCGCGTGCCGCGTGCTCGAATCAGACCTCGAAGCGATGCCGACGCTGCGCCAGCTGGCCGGCGAATTAGGAGTGCCGCCCGCGCGCTTGCACCGCGCGTTCAAACGGATCGCGGGCGTGTCGCCTCGCCAGTACGGCCAAGAGCAGCGGCTGGCCAAGCTGAAGTCCCGTCTGCGCGACGGCGAGGCCGTGAGCCGCGCCATCTACGAAGCCGGCTTCGGCTCGAGCCGCAGCGTGTACGAGCGCGCGCGCGCCGATTTCGGCATGACGCCGGCGCTGTACCGGCGCGGCGGCCGTGGCATGCGCATCGGATACACCATCGTCGAGTCGCCGCTCGGGCGGCTGCTCGTCGGCGCGACCGACGCCGGCGTGAGCTCGGTGTGCTTGGGCGAATCCGACCGCAGTCTCGAGCGGGCGCTGCGCGACGAGTATCCGGCGGCCGAGATCCAGCGCGGCGGCGGCCATTTGAAACGTTACGTCGAGGCCGTGGTGCAATACCTCAAAGGCGCGCGGCCGCATCTCGACTTGCCGGTCGACATCCAAACGACGGCGTTCCGGCGGCGCGTCTGGGAAGCGCTGCGCGCCATCCCGTACGGCCAGACGCGGACGTACGGTCAGATCGCGGCCGCGATCGGCGAGCCCAAGGCGGCGCGGGCGGTCGGGCAGGCGTGCGGGGCCAATCCGGTCGCGCTGGTCATCCCATGTCATCGCGCGGTGCGCGGCGACGGCGCGGCCGGCGGCTATCGTTGGGGCGCCAAGCGCAAGCAGCGCTTGCTGGCGCAAGAGCGCGCGTCCTAAGCCGGCGCATTCGCGCAACTCGTCACGACGGCTTAGAGCCGCGCCACTCGCCCGACGCGATGCGCGTCATGCCCTTGACGCTTCGATTATAGAGATAGCACCACGCCGGCACGACCGCGCCGTCCGAGCGCAGCGTGATGGGCCTGACTGCACGAAGGTACGGGCTGCCCTCGGGATCGAGCGGATCGTACTCCTCGACTTCGTCGAGCAGCTCCAATGCGACGGCTATGACGTCGAAGCGATAGAGCTCGCCGCGTACGGCGCCTTCACCGTCGACCATGGCTGGATACTCGCCGAGCGAGTAGAGCGCCCCCGCGGCCGTCGCATCGCCGACGAACGTCCCCTGCGCCATGTGGTGATGCAAACCGAAACCGCGTTTCAGCAAGCCGTAGACGAAGACGCGATCGGTCGCGACATCCGGTGCCTGAGCCAAGGAAGCACCCTCCCGTGCACGAAGCTCACCCACACCCTGCTACGGAGTTCTTCAACTCGCCTGCCATGATGATCCGCGCCGATCGACTCACCAAACAGTTCCGAACCCTGAGGCGCAAAGAGGGCGCGCTCGGCGCGCTCGCCACGCTGTTCTCGCGTGATTACGACGTCAAAGACGCCGTACGCGACGTCAGCTTCGAGCTCGAGGCCGGCGAATTGGTCGGCTACATCGGACCCAACGGCGCGGGCAAATCCACCACTATCAAGATGCTGACCGGCATCCTCGTGCCGTCGAGCGGCTCGTGCACCGTCAACGGCATCGTGCCCTGGGCTGACCGCCAAGCCAACGGCCGCCAGATCGGCGTGGTCTTCGGCCAGCGCACGCAGCTGTATTGGGATCTGCCGTTGATCGAATCGTTCCAACTACTGCGAGCGATCTATAACGTCCCCGCGGCGATGTACCAACGCAACCTCAAAGAGTTCACCGACCTGCTCGGCCTCGACGAGTTCATCCGCACGCCGGTGCGCCAGCTCAGCCTCGGTCAGCGGATGCGCGGCGATTTCGCGGCGGCGATGCTGCACGAGCCCAAAGTCGTGTTCTTGGACGAGCCGACGATCGGGCTCGACGTCGTCGCCAAAGAGAACATCCGCCAATTCATCGCGCGCATCAATCGCGACCGCGGCACCACGGTCATCTTGACCACGCACGATCTGGCCGACATCGAAAAGCTGTGCGCGCGCATCATCCTCATCGACCACGGCCGCAAGCTCTACGACGGCAGCATCGAGCACATCAAGCAGCGCTACGGGCGCGAGCGGACGCTCACCGCGGACCTCGCCTGCGAGAACTGCGATGACATCGATCTTGCGATGCCGGGCGCGAAGATCGTTTCGCGCGAGGGGCCGCGCATCGTCATCGAATTCAACCGCGATGCCGTGCGCGCCGACGAGCTCGTGGTGCTGCTGGCCAAGCATTACGAGATCAAAGATGTGACCATTGCCGAACCGCCGCTGGAATCGATCATCCGCGACATCTACCAACATGGCATCGGATCGCTCGACGGCGCCGCATCGGTCGACGGTGCGCACGCGGTGGCAGGCCTGGAGGTCGTGCCATGATGTCGTCGCAGTTCGCGCGCGCGCTCGTGCTGAGCGCCGCGCTCGCCGTCGCGGCGGCGTTGCCCGCGTCGGGCGCGGCTGAAGTCGGTTCCGACACCGGCGTGGTCGTCGATCTTAACAAAGGCGTGTGGGTGCGCGGGCCCGACCTGCCGTCGGCGCGCCAGGACGCCGCGGTCGCGGTCATGGACGGACGCATCTACCTCGCGGGCGGCTTCGGGCCGCACGACAAGCAGATGGCGACGCTGCTCGTGTTCGAGCCGACGTTCCCCTCGCCCGTGGCCAATCCCAACGTCGCCGGGCCGATCGTATCGCGTCCGGGCGAATGGCGCGAGGCGGCCACGATGCCGGAGCCGGTCGATAATGCGGCCGCGGCGGGCATGGGCGGCTATCTCTACGTCGCCGGCGGCCGGATCGAAGATCTCGTCACGAACAAGTTCTGGCGCTACGATCCGATCGGCGACGCATGGACCGAGCTGCCGTCCATGCCGTTTCCGCGCTACGCGCCGATGCTGCAGGCGGTCAACGGCAAGCTCTATCTCTTCGGCGGCCAATCGTCGCACGGCAACGACGACACGAGCATGATGATCTTCGACGTCGCCAAGAATTCCTGGCGCACTGAGGAGTACGCGCTTGGCGAAGAGCGCTACATGGCCGGATCGGTCGTCCTCGATGGCCTGATCTACCTCGTCGGCGGCCGCAACCGCGACCAGGTCAGCTTGCAATCGTGCGATGTCTACGACCCGGCGCGCGATCGCTGGCGGTCGTGCACGAACATGCGTCTCGGGCGGGCCGATTTCGGCCTCGCGTCGGTCAACAACCGGCTCATGGCGATCGGCGGCGAGAATTACGCTGCCTCGTCGTCCGAGCTATCCGTGACCACGATGGCAATCGGCCGCGAGAATAATAACGCCGTTGCGACGCTCGACCCGTCCACGCTCACGTTCGACATCAATCGCACGATCACGCAGACGACGGAGATCTCGAGCACCGACGCGCGCGGCTGGATCAGCGGTCCGTGGCTTCCGTTCCCGCGGCACGGCATGGCGGTCGCGGCGCTCGGCAATCAGATCTGGGTCATCGGCGGCTCGCCATATTCGGGCACGTCGCCGCTGACGTCGGTGCTGCGCTTCGTCAGCCCGGTCACGCAGGTCCAATTCAAGGGGCACGCGCCGCACTAATGGCCTGGGGCGCGTATGTCGAGTTCGCGAAGCGCGCTTTCTCGCGAGAGGCTACCTATCGCGAAGAGGTGTTCACGCATATCGGCTCGGTGGCGCTGCGCGTCTACCTCTACTACGCGCTGTGGAGCGCGCTGTACGCGAACAACGGCCCGAAGCAAGATTTCTCGTTCCGCGACATCATCACGTATGCGACGCTCGCGCTTCTGATCGGTCTGATCTACAACGCGCAAGGCCCCTATGTGGTGCGTGAGAAGATCCGCGAGGGCAGCATCGCGATCGATCTCATGCGGCCGATCAGCGTGCCGCTCTACGTGTTCGCCGACACGCTCGGTCAGGCCGGCTTCGCGCTCCTGCAGATCGCCATCTCACTTCCGATCGCGATCGGCCTGCTGGCGCTGACGGGCACGCACCTGAGCCTGCCGGCTTCGCCGTTGATCGCGCTCGCCTTTGTGATCTCGGTCATGCTCGGCTTCCTGGTGAATTTCTTCCTGGACTTGCTGATGGCGACGATCACGTTTTGGACGATGGAGATATTCGGCTTCCAGCTCATGGTGCAGTTCATCACCTCGCTGCTGGCCGGCGCGGTCGTGCCGCTGCAGTTCTTCCCGTCCGCGGTGACCAAAATCGCGACCTTGTCGCCGTTCGCGGCCATCTATAGCGCGCCGCTGACGATCTATCTCGGCAAGTACCAAGGGCCGGAGCTTGCCGCGACGCTCGAGCTGCAGCTGTTCTGGGTGGCTGTGTTCGCCGTCGGCGCGCTCGCGCTGTGGCGGGTCGGCGAACGGCGCGTGGTGGTGCAGGGTGGCTAGCCTCGCGCCGTACTGGCGCACCTATGCCGAATTCTGGCGGCTCAATTTCCTCACGTTGGCGGAATACCGGGCGAACTTCTTCGTCTGGCTGGTCTTCACGCTCGTGCTGCACGGTTCGGCGATCGCGACCATCTGGCTCACGATGAACCGCTTCCCGATCATGAACGGCTGGACGTGGCAGCAGGTCGTGTTCTTGTACTCGCTTTTCTGGCTCGCGTCGTCGCTCAACGGCACGCTGTTCTTCTCTATCGGGGACGTGCCGTACCACATCCGCGAAGGCCGGTTCGATCGCTTCTTGGTGCGCCCGCTCGATCCGCTCTTCCAGGTGATCTCACAGCCCGGGCAGATCTGGCCCGACGAGCTGATCGTGGCCATCATCTTCTTCGCGATCGTGCAAGGCGTCGCTCACTTGCAGTGGACCGGGGCCACCGCCGGATTGCTGCTCGGCGCGATGGTCGGCGGAGCGTTCATCGACTTCGCGATCCAGCTGACGGTCGCGACGCTCGCCTTCTGGGTCATTCGGCTGGACACGCTGCGCTGGGTGGTGATGTCGCTCGAGACGGACTTCACACGCTATCCGTTGTCGATCTACAACCGCATCGTGCGCTTCACGCTATCGTTCGTGTTCCCGTTCGCGTTCATCAACTATTTCCCGGCCGCGACGCTGCTGCACAAGACGTCCGAAGGCCAGTACTCGGTCAACCCGTTGTTCGGGTGGCTCACGCCGGTCATCGGCGCGCTGTGGTTCGGGGCCGCGTATCTGTTCTGGCGCCGCGGCCTTGACCACCACCAAAGCACCGGCTCGTAGGTCGCGCTCAACCGAATCGCCGGCACGCTCGAGCGGACGCCTGCGCCTCACCGCGCGGCGAATCACCTGGAGATTTTGACTTCGCCGCTCCTTCGCCGGCTTTCGCCGGCTCAGAGGGTTCGGCTCTCGGCGCCGCTCGATCGTGCCGTCGACCGCGCACTACCGCGCCGCGCCACGAGCCGAGGCGTTGGCGACGGCGAGAGCCGGAGCCAGCGAGCGAAGGAGTCAGAATATCCCGAAGACCCGAGCGTCCTCGGCGATGGCGCGGCGCGGTGAGGCGCAGGCGGCCGCTCGGCGAGCCGGGGTTCAGGCGCTGAAGCGGTCCATGAGACGCCGGAAATAGGTTTGGCGGGGCGACTCGCCGGTATGCGGCCATAGCGTGAGGCCGCACATGAAGCACGCAAATTCGCACTCGCTGTATCCCAGGATCGGATACGCGTACTCGCGCCGCTCCATGCCGGGCGCGCGGCACTTCGGGCAGTTGCGCATTGCGATGGCGAAGTCGGCGATCACGGCCGCACACTACCAGCGCCGCGGGCTCGATTCCTGTGGAATGAGGCGCGGGGCGTCACGGTGAACTGACGCGTATGGACTTGACCAAACAATTTCCGCGGAGTCCGCGGGAAAAGGCCGGTGGCATCGCCATGCTGCCGCGCACGATCGACAAAGCGCGCGCCCATCTGGCCGGCACGCTCGGCGAGTACATCTATGACTGCTCGATGGACAAAGCGCTCTTCGAGACGCTAGGCTGCAATGCCGAGCAGTTCCTCCAAGCCGTGGGCGTCTCGCTGACCGACGCCGAAGTCCTCGACCTGCTCGTGCAGACGCGCATACCAGAGGACAAGCTCAAGGTCCACAACCAGCACATCGACCAGTGGCACCCGACGACGCCCGAAGGCTGGGACCGGTTCAAAGAAGATCTCCAGAAGATCGCCGGCGGCAACCCAAAGGTCAAGTCGCGCACCGATCTGATCGACTTCGAAGAAGGGCGTTTTCCGGGCGCGAAGTGAGCCGATGAACTTCAAGACCATCATCGAGCCCTTCCGCATCAAGACCGTCGAGCCCATCAAGATGACCACCCGCGCCCAGCGCGAGCGCTTGCTCGAAGGCGCGGGCTACAACCCGTTCTTGCTGCCGGCGCGCGACGTCATCATCGACCTGCTCACCGACAGCGGCACCGGCGCCATGAGCGCGGAGCAGTGGTCGGCGATGATGCGCGGCGACGAGTCCTACGCCGGCGCGCAATCCTACTACCGGTTTGCGGATGCGGTGCGCGAGGTCTTCGGATTCACCCACGTCTTGCCGACGCATCAGGGCCGTGCGGCCGAACGCATCTTGTTCTCGACCGTCTGCGAACCCGGCGACGTCGTGCCGAACAACACGCACTTCGACACCACGCGCGCGAACGTCGAAGCGACCGGCGCCGAGGCCGTCGACCTGCCGATCCCGCAGGGACTGGAACCGGGCACGATCCACCCCTTCAAAGGGAACATGGATGTCGGGGCGCTCGAGGCGCTTATCGCGCGCGTCGGCGCCAAGCGCATCCCGCTGGTGATGCTGACCATCACCAATAACTCCGGCGGCGGGCAGCCCGTCTCCATGGCCAACGTGAAAGCGGTCAGCGCGGTGTGCCGCGCCCACGGTCTGCCGCTCTACATCGATGCCTGCCGTTTCGCCGAGAACTGCTGGTTCATCCGCGAGCGCGAGCCCGGCTACGCGCAGCACAACGTCGCCGACATCGCGCGCGAGCTCTTCTCGTACGCCGACGGCGCCACGATGTCGGCCAAGAAGGATGGCTTGGTCAACATCGGCGGTTTCTTGGCGACCAACGACGCCGCGCTCAACAAGCAAGAAGCGACACTGCTGATCTTGACCGAGGGCTTTCCGACCTACGGCGGCCTTGCCGGGCGCGATCTCGAGGCCATCGCAGTCGGCCTGCATGAGGTGCTCGATCACGACTATCTGCACTACCGCATCGCTTCGACCGGGTATCTTGGGGCGCATCTCACCGAGATGGGCGTGCCGATCGTGCAGCCGCCAGGCGGTCATGCGATCTACGTCGACGCCGCCGGGCTGCTGCCGCACATACCGAAGCGCCAATTCCCAGGTCAGGCGCTCGTCGCCGAGCTGTACGTCGCCGGCGGCATCCGTGTGGTGGAGATCGGCAGCGTCATGTTCGGCAAGACCGATCCCGACACCGGTGAAGAACAGCTCGCTCCGATGGAGCTCGTGCGCCTTGCCATCCCGCGACGCGTGTACACGCAGAGCCACATCGACTACGTCGTCGAGGTGATGGCCGACGTGTACGCGCGGCGCGCGACCATTGAAGGCTTGGACATGGTATGGCAGGCGCCCCCGCTGCGCCACTTCAGCGCCCGCTTCGAGCCCGCGCGCGATCCGGCGCCTGCGCCGGCAGCCCGGCGATAGGCCGCATGCCCGCACGAGGCATCGACCCCAACGACGTTCCCGAACGCTACCGGCGACTCTTCAGCGAAAACCCGTTCGCGGACCACTTCGAGCTCGAAGTGGTCAGCTACGGACAGGGCGAGGCCGCGCTGCGCTTTCCTTATAAGAAGCTCTTCACGCAATACCAGGGTGCCGTCCAGGGCGGCATCATCGCCGCGTATTGCGATGCGGCCATCGCGGTGGCAGTGCTGCCGCTCATCCCAGAGGGCAAAGACATGGTCACGACCGACCTCCACGTCCAGTACTTGCGCCCCGTGATCTCCGGTCCGGTCATCGCGCGCGCGCACGTGGTGCATCGCGGCAACACGCTGCTGCTCGCGAACGCCACCGCCGAAAACGAAGCCGGCACGATCTGCGCGCGCTGCACGGCGACCTACATGATCGTCAGTCCGCGCGGCGTCTCCTGATGCGCTTCCATATCGACGAGCCCGTGCGCTGGAGCGACGTCGATGCCGCCGGCGTCGTCTATTTCGGCGCGTTCGTGCGTTTCTTCGAGGTCGCCGAGGAGGAGCTGTTCCGCGCCGCCGGTGTGGCCTACGGCGTCGTCTTCGACCGCTTCGATTGCTGGCTGCCGCGGGTCAAGTACACCTGCGAATTCCGCGCGCCCGCGCGTCTTGGCGAGATGATGCATGTGACCGCGGGCGTGAGCCGGCTCGGCGACAAGTCCATCACCTTAGGGTTCACGATCGACCGCCAGGACGGGCAGCGAGTCGCCGACTGCGAGATCGTGCTGGTCTGCGTGGACCGTCAGACCTGGAAGGGCAAGCCGGTTCCGCAAGGGCTGCGGTCAGCGCTCGCGCCGTTCATGGATTGACCGCGCGCCGCTCCTCGGCTCCGCTCATGCAAACGCCGCACGGCTCCATGCCGACTTCGTGCGCCAGCGCGGCGGTGATGGTCAGCACGCGCTCGCCCGCCTCTTCGGTCAGCTTGCGATGGCATTCGGTCCCCGCGGCGTGGTAGAGGCGCTCGCCGAGGATGGCGACGACGTCCAATCTACCTCTCCACCACGCGCGTCCGGCCGAACGGGTTGTGGATCACTTGCGTGTAGTGCAGATCGGCCGGCTCATCGCCGTCGTAGTGCGCGATCGAGGTCACCGGGTTGATCTCCATCCACCCGGCCGGATAGTTGAAGGTGGGCTTGTCGAACTGTCGCGTCAGCGTGCCGCGCACGATGACGAGATCGTTGCGGTGGAAGTGCTGGCCACGGATGAAGTATCGCATCTCGCGGAAGCGGTGCGGCGCTTCGGCGACCACGAAGTCGCCCTTGTGGTCGATGAGGAAGACCTGCAGATCGCCGTCCGTCTCATCTGATTTGTGCGAGTAATAGCCGATGACGGTGATGTCCGCGCCCACCGGCGTGCGGTCGATGTCGGCGATGGCCACGCGCTGGCCCGGCGCATCGACGCTCACGGTGATGGGAGGCGGCTTGATCGTCAGCCCGGGGCGGGCCTGTGAGGTGCCGAGAACGAAAAGCGCCGCGCAGAGCGCGGCAGTCGCCAGATGTCTCATGGATACGGGCTTTCGGCGGCGTGAAAGCGGCTAGCCTCCTTGCCGTGTGGGGTTAGTCTTGGTATACTTAAAACTCAGCATTTCTTATGTGACTGCGGCACGTCCCGCGTTTGCGGGCGTGGATAGTATCGGATTGTGATCGATGGACGGAACCCACGAGAAGAAAATGGCGTCATTCGGCAACATCGACCGGCTGGTCGAAGAGATCCCGAACAAGTACTTGCTCGTCAACACCGCACGGGTGCGCGCGCAACAAGTCGTCAACGGCGCGGAGCCGATGGTCGAAGGTGCGAATCCCGAAAAAGCCGTGAGCACCGCGTTTGCGGAGATCTCCGCCGGCAGGCTCGAGCACTCGACCGAACCCGAACCGCGCCCACAAGAATAAACGGGGCCGCGCTCGGCCGCTCTCCGAGGATCACGCATAGCGCGTGATCCTTTTTTTTTGTTGCCTCGGTCAGGGCCAGAACCGCCGCCACGGCCGACGTTCCCGCTGCGCTCCTCCGAACGCTCCGAGGACGTAGAGAAAGAGATTGATGAGCGCGCCGACTGTGAAAATGACAAGCAACATGTACGACTTCAAGAAGCCGGGAGTATCGTCCATCACCGAAGGCGACAGTTGATAGCCAGCCATCGCGGCCACGAGCAGTATGATGATCGAGATCACGGCAGATGCGACTGCACCGTGCCGGTGTGTCGCGCCTAGGCCGGTCTTGTCCACCGCGCGGCCGTCTGCGGCGACTCGTGCACCGTCACTTCGTCGATGCTCACGCGTGCACCGGCGGCTGATTGCAGCTCGCGCGACAGCACGAGCGCGATATTCTCGGCGGTGGATGGCATCTCGGCGAACTCAGCGAGCGCATTGAGGTCGCGATGATCGAAGCGCTCGACCACGCTCTTGAGCACGTTGTAGTCGACGACCATGCCGTGTTCGAGCTGCTGCGCGCTGGCGACGATCCTCACCACGTAGCGATGGCCATGCGTGCGGTTGCACGGTGATTCGTAGGGCAGATCGAGCTTGTGCGCCGCATCGAAGTGGCACTCGAGCGATATGCTGATCAACGCCCCGGCTCCCCGCCCCACAGGATGTAGTGCAGCTGCGGCAGCACGCGGATGTCGAACGCGCTCCAACGTCCGTCCGCAAGCGCCTTCTCCGTCAAGGTCCGCAGCGTCTCCGCATAGCGCTCGCCGCGGCCGGCGCGTGAACTCTCCGGCTGCAAGATGACCGGCGTCGCCGGCGGCAGCGCGTCGCCCAATCCACGCACGCACGCCAGCGCTTCTTCATAATCGCGGTCGTCCGCGATCACGAACTTGAGCTGCATGCGGCCGGGCGCGGCCGCGCAGAATTTCCGCAAGGTCGCAGGCTTGGGCGTGTAGCCCGAGCTTCCCACTTTCGGGCTGATCGAGAACAGCGCCACCTGCGGCAGATCCGCGAAGATCGTGCCGCTGGTCTCGATCGTGACGTGCTTGTCGCGCAATGTGGCGACGAGCGCTCCGACATCTTGCGCGAGCGGCTCGCCGCCGGTGATGACGACAGCTCGCACGTCAGCGCATCGAGCGGCCAGCGCGTCGACGGCCGTTTCGACCCCGGCGTTTCCCTCGAGCGCGTATGGGGTATCGCACCACGCACAACGCAGCGGGCAGCCGTCCAGGCGGATGAACAACGAAGGCGTGCCGATCATCGAACCTTCGCCCTGCACCGAGAGGAAGGTCTCGTTCACGCGCAGCGTCGCGGTGGCAAGCATGCGCGCTTTTTTCGCGTTTGCGCGCGCCCGACCTTGCGCGTTGACAAGGGCGCGCGCGGGCGGCGTCGAACTGCGCACATCCTCTCGTTTCGCCCGATCGTCTCGACGGTCGAATAAATTCGACCGCTCCAGGGGGTGATATCAAATGGCTGCACCTGCCGCCGCAGGCATACGAAACGTGGCGTTTGTAGGACCGCATCACAGCGGGAAGACCACGCTGGTCGAAGCCTTGCTCGCTCACGCCGGCGCGACTCCGAGGAAAGGTTCGGTGACCGACGGCACGTCGACCACCGATCACGATCCCGAATCGCACGCGCATCAGATGTCGGTCACTCCGAGCTTCGCGCACCTGCAGACCGACGGCGTCCGGATCAACATCATCGATTGTCCGGGCGCCGTTGATTTTTTCGAGGAGACGAAGTTCGCGCTATTGGGCGCTGACGCCGCGGTCGTGGTCGTCGAAGCCGACCCTACGCGTATCCCGCAGGTCGAGATCCTGCTCGACCATCTCGAAGCGCGCAAGATGCCGCACTGCTTCGTGGTCAACCGGCTCGATCGTCCGGGCGCGGATTTCCCCGCCACGTACGCGGCGCTGCGCCAGCGCTTCGGCAACCACGTCGTGGCCGAGCAGCTGCCGATCGGTCAGGGTGAGAGTTTCGCCGGGTTCGTCGACGTCGTAAGCCTGAAGGCGTATTCGTACGGCGAGGGCGGTGCCGCTACCCCGAGCACGCTGCCCGAACATTTCGCCGACAAGACGCATGAAGAGCTGCTCGAGGCGCTGGCCGATTACGACGATCATCTTATGGAAGAGATCCTCGAAGGCCAAGAGCCGCCGGCCGAGGAGGTCGAGCGCGACCTGGTCGCTGACGTCAGCACGGACAAGATCATCCCCGTCCTGGTCGCCGCGGGCGTCCGGGGCTGGGGCGCGCCGCAACTGCTCGAAGTCATCGTGCGCCAATTCCCAGACGCGCTGATCACGCCACGAACCGATGCGGACGGCAAGCCGGTCGAGCCGAACCCCGCCGGCACGCTCGTCGCTCAGGTGTGCAAGACATTCGTGCACCCGCAAAGCGGCAAGATCTCGGTGGCGCGCGTCTTCGCCGGCACGCTCACCGGCGACACGCAGCTCACCAGTCCGGCACATCCCGATGCCAAGGAGCGGCCTGGCGGACTATTCGTGCTGCAAGGAAAGAACCAGACCGCGCTGACCAGCGCGGGCCCGGGGAGTCTGGTCGCGATCTCGCGCCTGGAAGCCATGCACACGGGCGACACCCTCACGACGGGCAACGCCAAGACCGCGATGCAGGTACCTGCGCTCGCCAAACCGGCGTTCGCGCTGGCGATCAGGCCGCACGATCGCGCCGACGAGGCCAAGCTCTCGCAGCTGCTCGTGCGCATGAAAGAAGAAGACCCGACCGTGCTGCCTGAGCGCGCGCTGTTCACCGACGAGCTCGTGCTGCGCGGCCATGGCGAGATGCATCTGGCGGTCACCGTCGAGCGCCTGCAGCGCAAGTACAACGTCAAGCTCGACACGCAGCTGCCGAACGTGCCCTACCGCGAGACCATCGCCACCAAGACGCAGCAGCAGGGGCGTTACAAACACCAGACGGGCGGCCACGGCATGTTCGGCGACGTGCACCTCGAGATCAATCCGCAGCCTCGCGGCAGCGGGTTCAAGTTCGACGAGCGCATCGTCGGCGGGGTCGTGCCCAAGCAGTTCCACCCCGGCGTTGAGAAAGGCGTGCGCGAAGCCCTTGAGAAGGGGCCGATCGCCGGATTCCCGGTCGTCGACGTCCACGTCACGCTCTTCGACGGTTCCTACCACACGGTCGACTCTAACGAAGCGTCGTTCCGGATGGCCGCATCGCTCGCGATGCGCGAGGGTCTGCCGAAGTGCCAGCCCGCGTTGCTCGAGCCGATCATGCGCGTCGAGGTGACGGTGCCGACGCACTTCACCAGCGTCGTGCTGCAGCAGGTCTCCGGCCATCGTGGCCAGATCCTCAGCTACGGCGCGAGCGAGTCGCGCAGCGGATGGGACTCCGTCAAGGCGCTGGTGCCGCAAGCCGAACTGCCGCGCTATCTCACCGAGCTGAGAACGGCGACGCAGGGCCTGGGCTACTACGTCGCCGAGCACGATCACTTCGAGTTCGCGCCGCCGAAGGTCACGCAAAACGTGACCGCGGAGCGCAAGGAGGCCGCGGC
Source organism: Candidatus Eremiobacteraceae bacterium (assembly GCA_035314825.1). Classification (NCBI taxonomy): domain Bacteria; kingdom Bacillati; phylum Vulcanimicrobiota; class Vulcanimicrobiia; order Candidatus Eremiobacterales; family Candidatus Eremiobacteraceae; species Candidatus Eremiobacteraceae bacterium. The sequence continues at coordinate 21,367 of DATFYX010000089.1, read as the reverse complement.
GGCTCGATGACACACAGCTATTGCCGGCGCGCCGACGAGCCGCGCCACATCACGCGGCGTCCATTCCCGTTGCCGGCGAGCCGGGCGCATTACGCTCCGGACCGGCGTGCGCGCGTCGATCACATCGCGCTCACGCTCGGGTTCGACTTCGCGCGCCGCATCCTGCGCGGCCGGTGCGCGACGACGTTCACCGCCGTGGGTGGCCCGCTCGATTCGCTCGAGCTGCAAGCGGGCCGGATGCGCATCAAGGGCGTGCGCGGCTTCGGCAAAGCGCTGGAGCACGAGCTGGTCGGGGAGACGCTGCGTATCGAGATCCCGCGCTTGACCAGCGGCAAGTCGGCGACCGTCGCGGTGGACTACGAGGTCCGCGATCCGCAGCAAGGCATCTACTTCATTGGTCCGGACAAGGCATATCCGGACAAACCGCACCAAGTGTGGACGCAAGGGCAAGACGCGGACGCCCACTATTGGTTCCCATGCGTCGATCATCCCAACGCCAAGGCGACCACCGAAGTCAGCGCGACCGTGCCGTCGGATTTCTTCGTGCTCAGCAACGGCACGCTGGTCTCGACCGTCGAGGACAAGGCCAAGAAGACCAAGACATATCATTGGAAGATGGACGTGCCCCACGTCACCTACCTGGTGAGCCTGGTCGCGGGCAAGTTCGTCGGACGCACCGACAAGAGCGACGGCGTGCCGGTCTCCTGGTACGTCGAGCCCGGCCGCGAGGCCGACGGGCGCCGCTCGTTCGGCAAGACGCCCAAGATGGTCGACTTCTTCAGCGAGCGCATCGGCGTCAAGTATCCGTACTCGAAGTACGCGCAGATCGCGGTGCGCGATTTCGTGTTCGGGGGCATGGAGAACACCACGTGCACGACGCAGACCGACGCGACGCTGCACGACGCGCGCGCCGCGCTCGACTTCAGCAGCGACGACCTTGTGGCGCACGAGCTCGCGCACCAGTGGTTCGGCGACTTCCTCACCTGCAAGGACTGGTCGCACGCCTGGCTCAACGAGAGCTTCGCGACCTACTTCGACGCGCTGTTCAAAGAGCACGATCTCGGGGCAGACGAGTTCACCTACCAGAACATCGAAAACGCCGACCTCTATCTAAAGGAAGATGCCGAGCATTACAGGCGTCCCATCGTCACCAACGTCTACAACGAACCGGTGGATCTGTTCGACCGCCACCTGTACGAGAAGGGCAGCTGCGTGCTGCACATGCTGCGCCGCCAGCTGGGCGACGAGCTGTGGTGGCGCGCGATCAAAGACTACGTGACGACCAACGCCGAGGGCAGCGTCGAGACGGTCGATTTGGCGCGCGCGGTCGAACGCGCGAGCGGGCGCAACTTCGCGCGTTTCTTCGACCAGTGGGTGTACGGCGCCGGCCATCCGGAGTTCATCGTCTCGTACCGCTGGGACGGGGACACCAAGGCCGCTGTGGTCGACGTCAAACAGACGCAGGCGCAGGCCGACCAAACCGCGCTGTTCAGCGTGCCGGTCGAGCTCGACTTCGGGCTGGCGCGCGGCAAGCGCGAGCGCTTGACCGTGGTATGCGACGCGCGCGAGCAGTCGTTTCGCATCCCGCTGCCGGCGCGCCCCGAGACGTTCGCCTTCGATCCGCGTGCCGACGTGCTCAAGACCATCAAGCTCGACGTGCCGGCCGAGATGCTGCTGCGCCAGCTCGCCCATCACCCCGATGCCGGCGCGCGCGTGGCAGCGGCCCGGGCGCTGGCCGGCAATAATGCGCCCGATGTGGTGGATGGGCTGGCCGAAGCGCTCAAGAGCGACCGCTTCTGGGGCGTGCGCGGCGAGGCTGCAAAGGCGCTGGGCGCCGCGCGCACCGACGAAGCGTTGGCGGCGCTGATCCGCAACGTCAAGGTCGCGCACCCGAAGGCGCGCCGTGCAGTGGCAGAGGCGCTCGGCGAGTTCCGCGGCGAGGAGGCGCTACGCGCGCTCGAGCCATTGGCGCGCTCCGATCGCTCGTATTTCGTCGAGGCGGCCGCAGCGACGTCGATCGGCAAGACCAAGTCTCCCAAGGCGTTCGAGCTCTTGCGCAAGTCGCTCGCCAAAGATTCGTTCAACGACGTCGTGCGCGCGGCCGCGCTGGCCGGCTTCGCCGCGCTCGGAGACGAGCGCGCGGTGCCGATCGCGCTTGATTGGACGAAGTACGGCCGCTCGACGTTCGCGCGCCGGGCTGCCGTGAGCGCGCTTGCGCGTCTGGGCGAGCGCCGTCAGGATGTGGTGGACGCCATCATCGGCTTGCTCGACGACAAGCAGCTGCGCGTGCGGCTCGCAGCCGCTGATGCGCTGGGCGCCATGAACGCCGTGCGCGCGTTGCCCGAGCTGGACCGGCTCTCAGGACTTGAGGTCGACGGGCGACTGCGCAGCAAGGCGCTGGAGTCGGCGCTGAAGATCCGCTCGGGCAGCGCGGGATCCGACGAGCTCAAACGCCTGCGCGAAGACATGGACCAGCTGCGCGCATCGAACGCCAAGCTGCAAGCCAGGCTTTCGGAGCTCGAAGCGCCCGCGCGGCCGGCGGCCGCTCGGGCCAGGGCGCGCCGCTAAGCAGAGCGGACAGCACCTCGCTTGCGAGCCGCATTCGTCAACGCCGATGTGGCGAGTCTTCATTCCGCGTCGCCGCGCGCGCGGGGCGTGCTCGTGCGCGACGGCGCGATCGAAGCGCTCTTCGACGACCTCCCGGCGGGCCTGCCGGCCGACGTGCGCATCGTCGATTGCGCCGGCGGAGCGCTGCTGCCGGGTTTTCACGATTGCCACGTCCATCTCACCGACACGGGTCTGCTTTCGGGTGGCCACGACCTGCACGACTGCCCCGACATCTCCTCGATGCTTCGCCGCGTCCACGACCTCTGTAGCGGTCGAGTTTACTCGACCGACCCTCTCTACGCCGGCAACTACGAGGAGCAGGCGATCGCGCAAGGCCGTCCGCCGACGCGCGCCGAGCTCGACGCCGTCACAGGCGAGGTGCCGGCCGTGCTGTCGCGCGTGGACGGCCACTCATGCGTCGTCAACAGCGCGGCGCTCGCGCGCTTCGAGGTCGCGGCGCTCGACGGCGTCGAGCGCGACGGTGCAGGCGAATCTACCGGGCGCCTCATCGGAGCAGCCAACTACGCGGCCCAGAACGGCGTCATCGCCGCGCTCTCTACGGACGCGAAGCGTGCGGCCGACGAGCGCGCGGCGCAGATGGCATTGCGGGCCGGCATCACGACGGCGCACAACGTCATCGTCGCCGACGAGCCGTTCGAGCGGTTGGCCGAGCATTATCGGCACGACGCCGAGCTGCCGGTCCGCGTCATCTCCAAAGTCTGCTCGCTCGACGTGCGCAAGGTCAAGCGCCTCGGCAGACGTGTGTTCGGCGGGGATATCTTCGTCGACGGCTCGATCGGCTCGCGCACGGCGGCGGTGAGCGGTGAATATCGCGACGGCGCGGGTTCGGGGCGGCTCTATCTCGCGGGCGCGCAGCTGCGCGAGTTGTTCGACGAAGCCGCCGAGCACGGATTGTCCCTCGGCGTGCACGCGATCGGCGATCGCGCGGTCGAGGAAGCGATCGCCGCATGGGAGACCGTGATCGCCGCGCGCGGCGCGCTACCCGGCGTGCGGCCGTCGATCGATCACTTCGAGATCGCGCAGCCTGACCAGATCGCGCGCGCCGGACGCCTCGGCATGCTGCTCTCGATGCAGCCGGCCTTCGATCACCTGTGGGGCGGGCACGGGCGGATGTACGAGCAGCGACTGGGATCAGACGTCGCACGCGGCATGAACCTGTTCGCAAGCGCCAAACGCGCCGGCTGCGTCGTATGCGGGGGTTCGGACTCGCCGGTCACGCCCTTCTCGGCGCTGTTGGGCATCCACAGCCTCGTGAACCACCATGTCGTCGCGCAGCGCCTAAGCGTCGACGAGGCCGTGCGCGCATACACGGAAGACGCCGCGAAGCTCTCGTTCGACGAACACCGGCGTGGCCGGCTCGCCGCCGGCTGCGACGCGGACTTCGCCGTGCTCGAAAAACGCCTCGACGCGGTCGCTCCCGCGACGATCAAGGATATCGACGTGATGATGACGGTGGTCGCGGGCGAGGTCAGGTACTGCGCGCTGGACTAAAGCGCGATCACTTTGCGAGCATGACCGAGCTGGACTTGATCACCGCGGTCACGGCGTCGCCCACTTTGAGCTCGAGCTCCTCGACCGCCTCCGCGGTCACGACGGCGACGATGTGGTTGTCGCCGACGCGCACGTCAACTTTGGCCTGCAGACCGTCGATCGTGATGGACTCCACCACGCCGGGCAGCTTATTGCGCGCGCTGAGCTTCATGCGAGACGCCTCGGGCCGCATCGTCGATCGCGAACGCGGCGCACAGACGCGTGGAAATATCGGGATGGTCGATGTCGGCCCCGAACAGCGCGCGCACGCGATCGAGGCGATAGCGCACGCTGTTGCGATGGAGAAAAAGCGCCTCGGCGCAGCCCGACACGCTCGCGCCGCACGCGTAATACGCGCGCAGCGTCTTTTCGAGATCGCTGCCGCGCTGTTCGTCGGCGCGCCGGAGCGGCGCCAGCAGCCGCCGGCACGCATCCAGCGCGGCGGGATCGCGCGCTGCAGCCGCGGCCGCACGTGCCAGCACGTCTTGCGCCGGGCGCAGGCGTCTCGGAGCGTCCATGCGACGAAAGGTTGCCCGTGCGAAGGGCGCGCCCCTACATGCCAGGGAAGGGGAAGCCCGTGGCAGGCCAGCTCAAGATAGGCTTTTCGTCCATCGTGCGCATCGAGGCGCCGACGACGCTAGGCACGTTCGCCCACATCGCGTCGGCCATCGCCGATACAGGCGGCCACATCGGCGCGGTCGACGTCAGCCGCGTCGGGACCAAACGCGCGATCCGCGACATCAGCATCGACGTCAGCGATGAGGGACATCTGAACGCCGTCGTGGCCGCGATCGCCAAAGTCGAAGGCGTGCGCGTCATCCACGTCACCGACCGCACGTTCTTGGCGCATCTCGGCGGCAAGATCGAGATCAACCCCAAGATCCCGGTGACCAATCGCGAGATCCTGTCGCGCGTCTATACGCCCGGCGTGGCGCGCGTGAGCCTTGCGCTCGCAGAAGATCCATCGAAGGCCTACAGCTTGACGGTGAAGCGCAATATGGTGGCCATCGTGTCCGACGGCACCGCGGTGCTCGGCCTGGGCGACGTCGGGCCGTACGCCGCGCTGCCGGTGATGGAAGGCAAGGCGATGCTGTTCAAGCAGTTCGCGGGCGTCGACGCGTTCCCGATCTGTCTGGCGACCAAGGATCCCGACGAGATCGTGCAGACCGTGCTCAACATCGCGCCGGTGTTCGGCGGCATCAACCTCGAAGACATCTCATCGCCGCGCTGCTTCGAGATCGAACGGCGCTTGAGCGAGGCGCTCGAGATGCCGGTGATGCACGACGACCAGCACGGCACTGCGATCGTCATCCTCGCCGCGTTGCTCAACGCGCTCAAAGTCGTGCATAAGAACATCGGTGACGTGCGCATCGTGATCAACGGCATCGGCGCGGCCGGCTCGGCGTGCGCGAAGATCCTGATCTCCGCCGGCGCCGGCGACGTCATCGGCGTCGATCGCAACGGCGCGCTGGTCGCGGGTCGCGACTACTCGGGCAACGAGATGATGCAGTGGGTCGCCGAGCACAGCAACAAGGGGCGCCGCTCGGGTCCGCTCGCGACCGTGCTTGAGGGCGCCGACGTGTTCATCGGCTTGTCCGCGCCGAACATCATGAACGTCGACGACCTCAAACGCATGGCCAAAGATCCGATCGTCTTCGCGATGGCCAACCCGTTGCCGGAGATCGCGCCCGACGTCGCCGAGCCGTACGTCGCCGTGATGGGCACGGGTCGTTCGGATTATCCGAACCAGATCAACAATCTGCTCGCGTTCCCCGGCGTCTTCCGCGGTGCGCTCGATGCGCGCGCGCGCTGCATCAACGAGCCGATGAAGCTCGCCGCGGCGCATGCGATCGCATCGGTCATCGCGCCCGAAGAGCTTTCATCCGAATACATCATCCCCAGCGTGTTCGACAATCGCGTCGTCGAAGCGGTCAGCAAAGCGGTCGTCAACGCGGCGTACGAGTCCGGCGTCGCGCGCAAGGCGCCGGCGGGTGAGGACCTCGAAGCGGACGAGCGCCCGCAGGTCCAGCTCTAAGAGAGGAACGGCGCCGCCGGGGGGTAACCGATAGGGTCATGAAGAGCGAGCCCCGCATCCGCGCGGCGTTGCCCGAAGGGCTGACGCCTGCGATTTTGCGCGAGATGTACGCGAAGATGGTGCTGACGCGCCAGTGCGACGACCGCGCGTTCGCGCTCAACCGTCAAGGCAAGATCCCGTTCGCGGCGACCTGCCAAGGCCACGAAGCAGTGCAGGCCGGCGCGGCCTTTGCGGTTCGCCGCGGCACGGACTGGATCGTGCCGTATTACCGCGATACGTGCCTGGCGCTGTCCGCCGGCGTGACCGCCAAAGAGCAGCTCATGTGCCTGTTCGCGCGCAAAGGCGACATCTTCTCGAGCGGCCGCCAGTTCCCCAATCACTATAGCGTGCCCGACCGCAACATCGCGAGCATCTCGAGTATCATCGCGGCACACGTGACGCACGGCGTCGGCATGGCGCTGGCGTTCAAGATGCGCAAGGAGCCGGCCGTCGTCCTGATCACGTTCGGCGAAGGCTCGACGAGCGAAGGCGAATGGCACGAAGCGCTCAACTTCGCGAGCGTGCACAAGACGCCGTGCGTGTTCTTGTGCGAGAACAACGAATACGCGATCTCAGTGCCCCAGAAGATGCAGATGGCGATCCAAAACGTCGCCGATCGGGCGGCCGGCTACGGCATGCCGGGCGTGATCTGCGACGGGACCGATCCGGTGGTCACCTTCTCGTGCGTGCACGAAGCCATCGAGCGGGCGCGCCGCGGCGACGGGCCGACGCTGGTCGAAGCCAAGTGCTACCGCGCGATGTCGCACACGTCCGACGACAATCAGCTCACCTATCGCACGCCCGACGAGATCGAGGCCGTCAAGGCGCGCGACCCGATCCCGAAGTTCGAGGCGTGGCTCAAAGACCGCGGGCTTGCCGATGATGCGTTCTTCGCGGAGACGCTGGCCGCGGCGCAGAAGGAAGTCGACGAAGCGACCGACTGGGCCGAAGCGCAGCCGCCGCCCACAGAAGCGGATCTGTACACCCACGTCTACGCGTCGGGGCCGTTGTCGTAGATGGCGACCAAGACCGTGCTCGAAGGCGTGCGCGACGCCATGTACAACGAGATGGTGCGCGACGAACGCGTTTTCATCATGGGCGAGGACGTCGGCGCGCGCGGCAACGTCTTCCTCATCACGCAAGGCTTCATGGACAAGTTCGGCAGGCAGCGCGTCATCGACACGCCGCTGGCCGAAGCGTCGATCGTCGGCGTCGCGATCGGCGCCGCCATGGCGGGCATGCGCCCGATCGCCGAGATCCAGTTCGCGGATTTCATCTATCCCGCATACAACCAGATCGTGGGCGAGGCGGCCAAGGTCCGCTATCGCAGCGCCGGCGGCAACTCGTGTCCGATGGTGATCCGAACGCCTTACGGCGGCGGCGTGCGCGGCGCGCTCTCGCATTCGGTCAGCGTCGAGGCGCTGTTCTACCACGTGCCGGGCCTGAAGATCTGCGTTCCGTCGACCCCTGCGGATGCCCAAGGGCTGCTCACCAGCGCCATCCGCGATGAAGATCCGGTGATGGTGCTCGAACACAAGAAGACGTATCGCCTCATCAAGGGCGAGGTGCCCGACGGCGACTACACCGTGCCGATCGGCAAGGCCGCCATCGCGCGCGAAGGCAAGGACCTCTCGGTCATCACCTACGGCCTGATGCGCCACTTCGCGGTCGAGGCGGCCGAAAAGCTGGCCGCCGAGGGGATCGACGCTGAGGTCGTGGATCTTCGCTCGATCCGGCCGATGGATAGAGAGACGGTGCTCGCCAGCGTCACCAAGACGCGGCGCGCGCTGATCGTGCACGAGGACAACAAGTTCGGCGGAGTCGGCGCGGAAGTCGCGGCCATCATCGCCGAGGAAGCGCTGTTCGAGCTCGACGCACCGGTGCGCCGGCTGTGCGGGCCGGACGTGCCGGCGATGGGATATGCGAAGGAATACGAAGAGGCGTTCATGCCGAGCGCGGAGCGGATCGCAGCCGCGATGCGCGACCTCGCCGCCTACTGATATGGAGCGGTCGAGTTTACTCGACCGTATGGAGCGGTCGAATTTATTCGACCGAATACAATAGTGCCACGAGTGCTGATGCCGCAGCTCGGCGAGACGGTGACAGAAGGCACCGTCGGCCGTTGGCTCAAAAAGGCCGGCGATCAGGTCGCCAAGTACGAGCCGTTGCTCGAGGTCGAGACCGACAAAGTCGCCTCGGAGATCCCCTCGCCGTTCGCAGGCACGCTATCCGCGATTCTCGCCGACGAAGGCGCGACGGTGCCCGTCGGTGCGCCCGTGTGCGAGATTCTCGCAGCGGGCGAAGCGCCGGGTGCGCCGGTGCCCGCACCGGCACCGGTCGCAGCCGCACCCGCCCCCGCTGCAGCCGCGCCGCTCGCAGTAGCGCCACCTGAAGCAGCACCTCAACCGACCGTTGCGCCGCCCGCATCCGCTCCGTCGGTACCCGCTCCCGCAGTGAACGCTCCGGCAGCCACTGCACCGGCCGCAGCCGCGGCGGTAGCAGCCGGTGATGCCGGACAGAACAATGGCGCTCGTCATTCACCCGCAGTGCGCAGGTTGGCACGGATGCACCACATCGATCTTTCCGGCATCGCGGGTTCCGGACGCGGAGGGCGCCTGACGGCGCGCGACGTCATGTCGCACGTCGAGAATACCGCGCAGGCCAGTGCGAGCACCGCGCCATCGGTGCCAAGAACTGCGCCAGTACCGCCGCCTTCCGCGGTCGTGCCGGCTGCCGCCGTCAAACCGAGCGCGCCGGCGCATCCGGGCGCCCCGCCTCCAGCCGCACCACTGCCCGCGCAGGTGACCGCACCGGCAGCAACCCCATCCGCGGCGCCGATCAAGGTCGCGGCATCAACCGTGCAGCCGCTGCCGATCGCGCCGCCCGGACCCGAAGACACCGTCATACGGCTTTCGCAGATGCGCAAGACGATCGCCGAGCGCATGGTGCTCTCGAAGACGACGATTCCGCACGCATGGTCAATGGTAGAAGCCGACGTCACCGCGCTGGTCAAGTGGCGCAATCAAGAGAAGGACGCATTCAAGGCGCGCGAGGGCGTGAACCTCACTTATCTGCCCATCGTCATCCAGGCGGTGTGCGGCGCGATCCGCGAATACCCGATGGTCAACGCGACCTGGGCGGGCGATTCGATCATCCAGCGCCGACACATCAACATCGGCGTCGCAGTCGACGTCGACGAGGGGCTGGTCGTGCCGGTCGTCAGAGACGCGGATCGCTACAGCCTCGCGGGCTTGGCGACGACCATCAACGAGCTGGTCGGGCGGGCGCGCGCGCGCAAGCTCACGATGGACGACCTCACCGACGGCACCATCACAGTAGATAATACCGGCAGCCTCGGCAGCATCGCGTCGGTGCCGATCATCAACCCCCCGCAAGCCGCCATCATCACGACCGAGGCCATCGTGCGCCGGCCGTGGGTGGTCGACGACGCGATCGCCATCCGCCACATCATGAATCTTTGCCTCGCGCTGGACCACCGGGTCCTGGACGGCGCGGTCGCGTCCCATTTCCTGCAAGCCGTCAAAAAGCGGCTGGAAACCTACTCCGGCTAGGCCCGTGGGCAGGGCCGTTTCAAGGGGAAGGGACGCTCGGACCGTGCGCGAAACAGGCGCGGGTAGTCAATCGCAAAGTTGCCTTTGCGAGTCTCGCATCCTTGAGGAAAGGACCTCTATGCGGATGAGCTTCTCACGTTTAGCCGCGCTCGGGCTTGCGCTTTTGGCCGGGGTAACTTTGGCGTCCTGTGCCAGCAGCAGTGCTCCGTTGCCGGCGACCGGTCCGAACCCGCAGACCTTCACCTTCCCCGGCGGCGCGGCGCGCATCGAGTTTATCCAAGGTTCGCCCAACCTGAACCTTACGGTGACCAACACCGATCTGTATATAGACAACAAGCTCGCGTTTCCGAATTTCTCTTACCCGTACGCCCTGCCGAATCCGGCGAATAGCGGACCCGTGATCGTCGGACCGGTGACGCCGTTCATCGCGCTGCCGATCGGCGCGCACGACTTCAAACTCGTGCAGCACGGCACGCTCTCCCCGGCGTTTCTCGATGCGACGATCACGTTGAAGGCCGGCCAGAAGATCGCCCTCGTCGCTGAAGGCGATGCCGCCTATCACACGACGCAGTGGGCGGAGTGGCTGCTGCCCGTATACGCGACTCCCGCCGGCATCCGCGCGACGAGCGTGTTCAACGCGTCGCCGAACGCGAGAGCTAACGTCGACGTCTGGTACAATTGCAACGCCCCGGCGCTGTGCGGTGATGGCACCCACTCCGGAACGAAGCTTGCATCTGCCCTCGTGCTCGGCACCGCCGCTGCGCCTGCGGCGAGCTGGGCGAACAACGTTGTGCTCAAGTCCTCGACGACAGGCAGCTATTGCCTCGCCACCTATCCCGCGGGCGGCGCCGGGCCTCCGCTGACGGCTCTTAACGTGGCGGCGGGACCGCCATACGCGAACATCCCACAGGTCGGACCCGCAGCGAATGATCCGCAGAACGCTGCGTGTTTAGCCGGCCAATCCGTTGCGATCGGTCCGGGAACGGATACCGATTTCTTCGTCATCGATGCGCCGAGCGTAGCGCCGCTGGTGCCAGCGAATGGGCCCAGCGCCATGCTACAAGTCCCCGATCAAAACGGCTAGACGCAGCCGCGACACGCGACGAACGGCGCCCAGACCGGGCGCCGTTTTCTTTTCCCTTAGCGCAGCTCGCGGATGTCCGGACGCCGGGCGATCACAGCGACCGCAAGAATCAAGACGGCACCGCCGAGCGCGAACGCGACGGGCAACGACGTGACGCTGGCGATCGAGCCGAGCAGCCACGATCCCAACGGCATGAAGCCCAAGAAGATCATCGTGTAGATGGACATGACGCGGCCGCGCATCGCCATCGGCGTATGCGTCTGCAAGATCGTGTTCGCCGTGCCCAGATAGAGCATCGCCGCGACGCTCAAGCCCGCCAGCACGAGCGCCGCTGCCCACAGCGCGTGGGTCGCGCCCAACAAGGCGAGCAGCGCGCCCGAGGCGGCCGCGGTGGCCATCAGCAGCTTGCCGCGTGGGGCCCGGCTGCCGACGAAGGCGGTTGCGATCGATCCAGCAAGCGCACCGGCGCCGGCCACGGCCATTAGGATGCCCAGCTGGCGCGCATTGGCGCTCAGCTGCGCCTTGGCGAACGCCGGCAGCAACTGGATATAGGGGCGCGCGACCAGCGCCTGCAGAGCCGAGAGCACGACGACCGCGAAGATCAGCGCGTTGGCCCGGACGTACAGGAAGCCTTCGATGACGTCGTGCCAGATGTCGGTCTGCGGCCGGTCGGCGACAGGCGGCTTGGGCTTCATCAGCAGCACCGCCGCGAAGACCGCCATGTACGACACCGCGTTGACGTAGAAGCAGTCGGCGACCCCATACGCGCTGACGATGATGCCGCCCAGGGCCGGGCCGATGATCGCCGGGCCGTTGAAGGCGGCGGAGTTGAGGCCGATCGCGTTCATCAGCTCGCGCTTGCCCACGAGCACCGAGACCAGCGACTGGCGGGTGGGCGCCTCGAACGAGCTGACAGCCGCGGTCAATGCCGCGATGAGAAGCACATGCCAGACGCGCACGATCCCCAGTTGCGCGAGGACGCCAAGCGATAGCGTGAGCAGGCCCAGCGCCAGCTCGCAGACCGCGAGGATGCGGCGGCGGTCGCGCCGGTCAGCCAGCGCGCCGGCGAAGCCCGAGAGCGCGAAGACAGGGATGGCCCGGACGAAGCCCACCAGGCCCAGGTAAAGCGACGCGAGAGCGGCATTGGGCGCGAGTTCGACGACCAGCCAGCCCTGCGCGAGGATGGCCATCCAGCCGCCGATATTCGAGACCAGCAGGCCGAACCAGAGCAGCCGGAACTCGCGATAGGCGAAGGCGCCGAAGCGCTCGAGGGCTTGTTGGCTCGGGTGGTCGGTGAGTTCGGGCGAAATGGCGTCGTGCGGGATCGAGGAGGACACGTCTCACGCATTTCGCGCGCGGCCGGCACATTTCCGGTCGAGTAAATTCGACGGTCGAGTAAACTCGACCGCTCCACGGAGCGGCATAAACAGTAACGACCGGGCGTGAGCCCGGTCGTAACTGGTCTGGTCGATGGCGCTGAAGCCTCATTTTCGGTCCGGTCAACGGCCGTTGCCGGTCCGCTTACTTTGGCTTTACTGGGACGCGATCCCCAGGTCCATCACTAGGCGTGAGCCTAGTCCCCAACGGCAGGGGTACCATTCCCGAGGCGCTCAGCTCTGTGCGATTGCACTCGCACCATCCGTTGTTGCTTCGCTTCCCCGGCACCGCGGTCGGTGTAGTGGCAGTATACAATCCATCGTTAATGAAGGCAAGCCGAACGACTGTTCCTTTTGCAAATAAATTGTGGATAAGCCGCGATTCGACAGAAGTTCTTGTGGACGTGTTGTGGATAGGCGGTTCATGCAAGCGCTTCGCCGATCGTTTCGACTCCGAATGCGAGCTGTTCGCGCGTGATGACGAGCGGCGGAGACAGCGAAAGCACGTTGTTCTCCGGTCCGCCGGCCAGCACGACGACGCCGCGCCGCAGGGCTTGGGTGACGGCGCTGCTCGCTCGAGATGCATCGGGCTCGCGCTGATCCTTGACGAGCTCGATTCCCCACATCAGACCGCACCCGCGCACGTCGCCGATACCAGGACCCACCTTCTGCGCCGCCGCTTTCAAAAGGCCCCCGAGGTACTCTCCGTTGGACGCCGCGCGCGCCACCAGCCCGAGCCGCTCGATCTCGGCGATCGAAGCCAAGGCCGCGGCGCAGCCCGTCGGATGTCCGAGGAAGGTGCTGGTGTGGATGGCCTCTCCGTGCGAGGGCGGCCACGCGTCCATCACCCGTTCGCTGCCGATGCAAGCGGAGATCGGGAAGCCCGACGCCATGCCCTTGCCCACGCACAGCAGATCCGGCACGACGCCGGCATGCTCGCAGGCGAACCAGCGCCCCGTGCGCCCAAACCCGGTATAGACCTCGTCGACGATCAGCAGCAGCTTGCGGCGGTCGCACAGCTCGCGCAGATCGAGCAGCCAGTCGAACGGCGCGTTGACGTCGCCGCCCCGGCCTTGGATGGCCTCGACGATGACCGCGCCGATCGTCTCGCCGGCCTGGCTGTCCATCACTTCCTCGACGAAGCTCAAGCACGCGGTCTCGCACGACGGGTAGGTGAGCGCGAGCGGGCAGCGATAGCAGTACGCGTAGGGGACGCGGGTCGCAAAGCCGCCGAGCTGGCGCGCGAACGGCTTGCGGAAGAAGTCGCGATCCGTGACTTCGAGCGCGCCGTAGGTCAGCCCGTGATAGGCGCCGGTGAAACACAGCACGCCCGGCTTGCCCGACGCGAGCGTCGCAGTCTTGAGCGCGGACTCCACCGCCTCGGCGCCGGTCGAGGAGAGGATCACGCGCTTGGGACCGTCGCCCGGCGCGAGCGCGCACAGCTTTTCGGCCAACGCCACTTTGACCTCATTGGGATGCACGTCGCCGATGCCGTGAAGCAGCAGCCGGGCCTGATCGGCGACGGCCTCGACCACCTGCGGATTGCTATGCCCGGTGGCGGCGACGCCGAAGGCGGCGGTGAGGTCCACATACGTGTTGCCATCCACGTCGATGAGATTGGCGCCCGCGCCGCGCTCGAAGAAGACCGGAAAGCGTTCGCTCGAGAAGGTGATGTTCGGGGTTTCGACCTCGCGCAGCCGGCCCATCAGCTCAAGGCTGCGCGGGCCTGGCGGCTCGACGACGATACGGCCGAGCTCCTCGCCGTTCACGGCGCGTCGTAACGGTCGAATGAATTCGACCGCTCCATAAAATCTGACAGCCGCGGCCGGTGGCCGAACGGCGGACGCTGCATCTGCCCGAGCGCGCAGATGCGCAGCGCACCCGAGCGCCGCAGCGCATCGAATTCGGCTTGCGTCGTCCGCGGCGCGATCCCGACGGTCTCGACGGCGCGCCCATAGTACTTCAATTGCGTGGTGACGTCGCGCGCACTGGGCGCGTGTTTGACGACGACGATGCGCCCGAATCCGGCGCACGTCGGCTGGCCGAACGGCTCGACCGCGACGACGAATTCCGGCACGCCGTCGCGCAGCGGCCCGCGCAACAGCGTGTCCAGCCCGTGCGGGAGCGGCGCGATGGCGGTAGCCGCCAGACGCCGCACGAAATCTGAGACCAGAGCAGCTTCGTCTGGTCCGAAAGGCGCGCGCGCAAGGGTGGCTCCGAGCGAGGCCAGGGCTAGCCGCAAGGCGTGGGCGAAACGCAGCGCTCTGCCTGGGTCGCCGGCCACGTAGATGGTCTGCGGCGACATGCAGCCGCGCTGATCGAACATGCACACATCGTATGCCGCCGCGCTCGCAGCGTCTCCGATGTCCGCGCCGGCATGAACGAAGCCCAGGCTGTACGACTCGCCGTAGCCGACGAGGTCGCGCTCGCCCGCCCGCGCGCGGATCTGGGCGATCGTGGCGTCTTCACCGAACGCGATAACCTTGTCCACACGCGCGAGCTCTGCGGCTTCGGCCTCGATATCACCGCCGCGCCAATGGCTCGCTTCAAGGATGCCGGACAGCGGCGGTCCAGCCGCCTCGAATTGGCGGACCAATATCTCCGCGAGATGCCGCTCCGCGCTCGACGCCTTCAAGATGGCGCGTGCGCCTGCCACCGCAGTGCAAAACGCCGTCTGGATGACTGGTCCGATGACGTTGCCCGGCAAGATGACTAATGTAGTAGCGCGTTTTTCAAACGCGCCGGCGCGTTCAGAGAACGCCCTACTACAGAGTTCGAGCGCGCGGGGTTCGTCGAGGTCCCAGAGCGCGTTGTCGAGCGCCTCCTCGACCACCGCCGGCGCCCACGTGCCGCCGGCGAGCGCCACGCGCGCCTGGATCCGCGGGGCTGAATCGAGATTCCGCCACTGCGCGGCCTCAGCCGCGATCGCGCCCGCGCGTTCTCGGACGGAGACGATGTGCGTCGTCACGATCGGCGCTCGACCGGCGCTGCCCGCTCGAGCGCCGCGTCGACCGCGATGCTGCAGCCCTTGGGCGGTTCGCCCGGTGCGCGGCCCAAGAGTTCGAATCCGCCATCCATGCGGCGGGCGAGATCGCCGGTCAGCACCGACGCCACCGAGCCGCGATTGCTCAGATCGAGGACCTGCAGCAAGCCGGGCTCGTCGTCGAACCGCGGCGCGCCGGTGACGCGATCGACGATGAGCGCGCGCGCCCAGTGCGGGCCGACTTTGAGATGCAACCGCGGCGTGCGGCCCTGCATGGCGTCCTCGAGATTGGCGTCGTACCATTGACTGCCGAGCTCGCACATGCCGTATTCCGAGACGCACAGCTCGCGCGGCACGCCCAGCACGCGTTCGAACCAGCCGTACAACTCGTCGCGCCCGACCTCGCGCGACTGGCCCTTGAAGCCCCCGGTTTCGACGACGCGGCTGCCACGAGGCAGTGCAAAGCGCAGACCCGCGCCGGCGCAGCGGTCGAAGAAGTGCACGAAGCCGAAAGCGGTACCTACCACGAGAAGAGGCTGCGCGGCGCCGCGTAACGCGGCGGCCACCGCTTCGAAATCGAGCTCGTCGCCGCGCAGGTAGAAGCCATCGTCAGGCGTGCCGTAGACCTGGGCGATCTTCGACAGCATGTACGACAGCGAGGAGCTGGGAGCGTCGTCGAAAGACGGAGCCAGCGCGACGAGCTGCATCGCGTGCGTGTCGGGGAGCACGCGCTGGCGGAAATGCGCAAGCAGCGATGCGTCGTAGAGCGCCGTGTCTTCGAGTTCCAAACGCGAGCGCGCGTCGCGCGTCGTGCCGCTCGACACGAACGTCTGCCGCGTGCGCTCGGGCGGGAAACACGCCAGCCGGAGCTGCGCGAACACCGACGTCGGGATGGCGGGCACGTCGATCCAACCTCGCACAACGTCCGGGGTGCGCCCAAGTCGATCGCAAAAACGCCGGTACGGTCCGTTCGTTTCGTACTGATAGGTGAACACCTCGAGCGCGATGCGCTCGAACGCCGCATCATCCGCGTCAACGCACTCGATGAAGCGCAAGATGCGCCGATCGAGCTCGTGCGCGCGAAGCTGTGAAGCCGCGACAGGTCCGTCGAGTTGCACGATGCCAGCGTTTTTGACAGGACAACGGCGTTCTCATCCGAAGCCGAAACGCCGGCCGCGCCGAAAGAAACGACAGCACACGCATGCATCAGCTCAAGACCGGCTTGACGTCGAGCACCAGCTACACCGCTACCGAAGAGCGGCTGGCGGATCGCTATGGCAATCCCGGCATCCCGGTGCTCGCCACGCCGCACCTGGTGCACTTGGCCGAGGCCGAATGCGTGCGCTGCGTGCTGCCCTTTCTGGCGCCCGGCGAGGCGACCGTTGGCATCCGCCTCGACGTGCGCCATCTCGCGGCGACGCCGGCCGGCATGCCCTTCACCATGCGCGCGACGCTCAAAGAGATCGACCGGCGCAGGCTGGTCTTCGACGTCGAGGCGCACGACGCAGTCGATCTGTGTTTTGCGGGCAGCCACGAGCGCTTCATCATCGAGTCGAAGCCGTTCTTGGCGAAGGCGATGGAAAAGGGCAAGCGCGCGTGATCATCGAGACCATCCCCGTCGGCATGCTGATGTGCAACTGCATCATCATCGGCGACGAAGCCACCAAAGAGGCGATCGTGATCGACCCAGGCGACGAGGTCGAGCGCATCAGCGCGTTGCTCGACCGCCACGGCTTGCGCGTACGCGCCATCGTCGCGACGCACGGGCACATCGATCACGTCGGCGGCATCGCCCGGCTCAAGGAGCTGACCGGCGCGCCCGCGATGATGCACGAAGCGGATGTGCCGATGTACGAGAACGTCGCGCTGCAGGCGCAATGGCTGGGCGTGCCCGCGCCGCCGGTCACCAAGCTCGACGGCTATCTGCGCGACGCGCAGGCGCTCGAGTTCGGCGGCAGCAAACTCGAGGTGACGCACACCCCAGGCCACTCGCCCGGCAGCGTTTCATTCGTCGTGCCGCAGGACGTGCCGCTGGTCTTCGCGGGCGACACGCTGTTCGCCGGCAGCATCGGGCGCACCGATCTGTGGGGCGGCTCGATGGAGCAGATCTTGCGCTCCATCCGCACGCGCCTGCTGCCCATGCCCGACGACTCGATCGTCTTGCCGGGCCACGGACCGCGCACGACGATCGGCACCGAACGAGCGTCGAATCCGTTCCTGGTGGAGAAGTGATATGTCGGAGAAGATAGGCGACACCATTCCGCCGCCGCTGCGCTTTGAGATGGGCGCGCCGGAACAAGCCGGCGAGCCCGTGCGCGCGTTCCTCCTGGTGACCGTGGACGGCGACGACCAGTCGCGCGTCGCGGTGCTCGCGCCGGGCGAGGTCAAAGCGCTGGACGAGCGGCGCATCACGTTCGTCGTGCACGCGCAAAGCACGACGCAGATGAATCTGCGTCGCCGTTTGCGCGCCACGCTATGGTGCGTGCTCGACGGAGCCGCCTACTCGCTGCGCGGCGGCGTCCAGCCGATAGGAGAGCATGACGGTCTCGCGACGTTCGAGTTGAGCGTCGCTGAAGTGCTGCGCGATTTCTATCCAGACGCGCCCATGATCGCCGGGCCGACGTTCCGGCGCTCGCATTAGAAGGGTGATCGGGAGTGTTCGGTTATGTGGTTTCGTAAGATGCGGACAACGCTCGCTGTCACCGCTGCGAGCGCGCTCGGCCTCGCCGTCGTCGCACTCGCCACGAGCGCGGGTGCCTCGACGACCGGCCCATCGCCTGCGCCGACGCCCAGCAGCGAGTCCTTGATGCTCAACCCGCAGCAGTGGACCCGCGGCGACGAACAGCAAAAGGAATCGTCGCTGAGCGCCATGATCGCGCTCTACAAGATCGGCTGGGTCCACGGGTACTTGTCTCGCTCGCAGCGCGACGCGCAGGCGCTGCTGCCCAAGGATGAGCCGGTATTCGCGCGTCCGATCGCCGTCTACGTCCAGGAGCTCACGGCGTATTACAAGAGCAGCTCATCGCACATAGCATTCGCGAGCGCGGTGAGCTGTCTGGCTAGCAATCTGACGCAGTCGGAGATCGCCACCTGCGGCAGCGATTTCCCGTTCAATAAGTAAGCGGAAGAACGAAAGCCGGAGCGGGCTACGAGGCGAGGCCGCTGGCGAACGACGCGTGCACGCGGCGCGCGTCTTCAGGCCGGGTCACCACGGCAGCCAACCTGCTGACCGAGGTCACTTCGAACAGTTTGCGGATGGCCGGGTTGGCGCAGATCACGACGGCGCGAGCACCGACCTCTTCGAGTTTGCGCAGGGCGGTGACCAGCGCGCCGAAGCCGCTCGAATCGGCGTCTTCGACCGCCGACATGTCGATCGTGCAAGCGCGGGTGCCGGCCTCGATCAGCTTGGCGATGGCTCGCGAGAAGCGTCGCGACACGGACGAATTGAGCTCGCGGCCCACGACGATAGTGTCCGTGGCCTTGATGGCGCGGCGCGAGGCGAGTAGTGATGCTGTATTGTTCATAACGCTTTGTGATCAGTCTACCGGACTACGCTGTAGATGTTACGAGAATAAGGTGAAAGCGAGGTTAAACGGCGAGGAGAACTCGCTGCGACCAAAGTCGCAGGTCTTTCGGTCCGCCTGAGATGACGCTGGGAGCTGCTTGCCGGGCCCCTAATTCAGCTTCGCAAACGCGTCGGCCGCCGTGCCCGCTTTCGAGCCCTTGCGGTAGTTGTCGATCGTGATCCGCAAGGCCTCAAGCACGCGCTCGGGATAGTCTTTCTTGCGCTCGGGATAGCCGCCCAGGTAGGCTTCGATATCGGCCGGCGCGATGGAGGCGGCCTCATCGACTGTCTTGCCCTTCGCCAGCTCGGTCAGGATCGCGCAGGTCGCGATGCCAAAGCCGCAGCCGGTCGTGAAATAGGAGATGTCCTCGATGCGATCGCCTTCGCCGACTTTGAGGTAGATCGTGTACATGTCGCCGCACGAGTCGGAGAAGTACTCCCCCGTCGCCGATGGCTCGGCCATCTGGGCGAACCCAGTGCGATTGGTCACGAGTTCCTGGAACTTGGGGAAATCCATCATTTGCCTCCGGTTGCGGGGATGGCGAATTCGCAGGTGTCGTCGCCGCGGGCGATCGACAGGCGCTGTTCGGCTTTGGCGGGTAGGACCTCTTCCATGAGCGCGTGGACGACCGAGCACACTTCGGGGTTGGTCGCAACCGTGTCGCGGAAGGGGCAGGTGTGCTCGCGCAGCACAAAGCCGTCTGGCGCGGACTCGTAGTCAGCCACCACGCCCTGCTCGCGCAGGATGGCCGTCAGCTCGGCGACCCGCTCCTGTAGGCCCTTGCCCTCGAAGCGCCGCGCGTACTTGCGGGCCGAGCGCTGACCGATGCTATGGAAGATCTCTTTGACCTTCTCGCGGCCCTGCGTCGCGCCGATCTCCTCGAGCACCGCGTTGAGCAGCGTGCTGTACCGTTGCGGGAACAGACGGCGGCCCTCGGCGGTCAAAGAGAACACGAGGCTGGGTTTGGTGGGTCCACGGCGCTCGGTAGCTTCGACGACCAGCCCGTCGCGCTCAAGCCGCGCCAGATGCTGGCGGATGGCGTTGTTCGTGAGCTCGTGGCCGGCCGCCAGCTCCGCGACGGTCTGGGGACCGCGGCGCTGCAGCGACTCGACGATCCGTCCGCGCGTCGATTGGAAAAAGCTTGCTTCTCGCATAGTCGTGCCAGGGTTCCCGGCAACCTTAGTATAAGGCACTATTGCAAGAATTTCAACATTTATCTATACTATCTATACCTCTATCTCTTGCACGGTCGAATAAATTCGACCGCTACATCCCCGAAAGGACCCCATGGCTGACGTCATCCTCGAGGTCAGGGACCTCCACGTCAAGGTCGGCGACAACGAGATCATACGCGGCATCGACCTCACGATCGAGCGCGGCACGGTCCACGCCCTGATGGGCCCCAACGGCTCAGGCAAGAGCACGCTTTCGCTGGTCCTCATGGGCCATCCCAAGTATGCGGTCACGCAAGGCGACGTCATCTTCCAGGGCCGCAGCATCCTGGAGCTGCCCCCCAACGAGCGCTCGCTGGCCGGCATGTTCTTGGCCTTCCAATACCCGTCGTCGGTGCCCGGCGTGAGCGTCGCCAATTTCATGCGCAACACGCTGATGGCGCGCCACAAGGGCGATGCCCCGCTGACGCCCGCCAAGTTCAAAGCGCTGCTCGACAACGCGGCCGCCAAGCTCAAGATCGAGACCAAGGTGCTGGGCCGCTACGTCAACGACGGCTTCTCGGGCGGCGAGAAGAAACGGCTCGAGATGCTGCAGATGCTCGTGCTGCAGCCCACCCTCGCGATCCTCGATGAGACGGATTCGGGACTTGACATCGACGCGCTGCGCATCATCGCGCAAGGCATCGAAGCCCAACGGTCGCCCGAGCATTCGATCCTGCTCATCACGCACTACCAGCGCATCCTCAACTACGTGAAGCCCGACAAAGTGCACGTGCTCGTCAAAGGACGCATCGTCAAAGAGGGCGGGCCGGAGCTCGCGCAGGAGCTCGAGCGCACCGGTTACGACCCGATCATCAAAGAATTGGCAGCGGTGTAATATGGCGCTCGAAGAGAAACAGCTCGTCGACAAAGATTATAAGTACGGCTTCCGCGATCAGACGGATAGCTATTCGTTCAAGTCGCGCAAGGGCATCGATCACGATATCGTCGAGCAGATCTCGCAGATGAAGAACGAGCCGCAGTGGATGCGCGAATTCCGCCATCGCTCGCTCGACATCTTCCTGTCCAAGCCGATGCCGGCATGGGCCAAGAACGAAGTGCTCGAGGCCATCGACTTCGACGACATCTACTATTATATGCGTGCCTCCGACCGCGAGGGCAAGACCTGGGAAGACGTGCCCGAGGATATCAAGCGCACGTTCGACCGTCTCGGCATCCCCGAGGCGGAGCGCAAGTTCTTAGGCGGCGTCACCGCGCAGTACGATTCCGAAGTCGTCTACCACAGCATCCGCAAGGACCTCGAAGCCAAGGGCGTGCTGTTCTCGGACATGGACGCCGGCCTGCGCGAGCACGAGGACATCGTGCGCAAGTATTTCGCGACC
>DATFYX010000088.1 GCA_035314825.1 Candidatus Eremiobacteraceae bacterium | reverse complement strand
AGGGGTTGGCCTGTTTCGTCGTCGTAAAATAGGTACTGGGTCTGCCCACTTCCCTGTTGCCCAGCTGACGTGTTGGTTTGCGTGCTTTGTCCGTAGCCAACTTGCTCTCCCCAACCCGGTGTGCTTTTTCCAAGCTGCCGGTTCGCATTGTTGCAGGCGGTTGCGCCAGCACCGGCGCTACACGTCGTAAACGAACCGCTATTGCTGTTGTTGTGATTACCACCATATCGAACCCCTGAATGTTCGATTGCCGAGGCCGCCTCATGCATTGCGTGCTCAGCGCGCTGACAAGCCGACCCACCACACTGAAGCACTTTGACGCGAAAAGCACCGTTAGTGCCGCCACTCCACTTTGCGTCATATGAGTCTGGTTCACGGACCAGAGGTGAGTCCAGGGTCGTAAAGAAGCCGTTTTCGCCTGGTCCAAAACTGAAGCGCTCCTTGAGCTTACCCTCATCGCTAAAGACTTCTAAGAAGGCGTGATAATATTTTGCAATACCAGATGGTCGTTCATTCAAGTATATGGAATCATATCCGCTCGGGTCGCTAAAGGAGATCGGGTTATTGTTGTTCCACACATAGGAGAGTTGGCTCATCGGATTAGTAATTGTTCCAGAATAAGCGTCCGGGCTCGACCATTGTACGCTTGAAGGATTATACTCGCGAGAACCCTGTATGGTCGAGCAGCCATCTGTGATCCCGTCGGATCGTTGATACACCATAACGCCGTAAACGTCAGTGTATATACCAGACGAGAGACAGGCGGGACCTGCATTAGATACGTACTGGGGTCCTGTTGCGCTGGTCCGATATCGACCTGGACAACGGGTCTTTATCTGTGAACCGGACGCTGGTAGAGATGGCAGGCAAGTTCGATATCGCAGAACCCAAGAGTACGAAGGGGCGGCGGCGCATCGACCTACCAGCCTCAGTAGTTAGGGCGTTGCGCGACCATCGGAAGCGAATGTTGGCCAAGAATCAGTCACCTTCTATGTGGGTTTTTTGCGACGCTCGCGGCGGACCGCTACGTGCGTCTAACGTTGTGCGGCGTTCGTTTAGACCGCTGCTCAAACGGGCAGGCCTGCCGGTCATCCGTTTTCATGACCTCAGGCACACTGCTGCAACGTTGATGCTTGGTCAGGGCATCCACCCTAAGATCGTCCAGGAGCGCCTAGGGCATTCTAAAATCGCCGTGACGCTAGATATCTATAGCCATGTGTTGCCGTCGATGCAACGAGACGTCGCTGAGAAGCTAGATCGGTTGTTTGCCAGCCCACAGACCCGACCGTAATATCTAAGGAACTCGACATTGGCCAACCATTGGCCAACTAGAGGCATGCACCCATGAGCCCGAGTTATATTGAAAACCCGCAACGCGTTATGCGATGCGGGTTTCTAGGTGGCGACGCTGATCGGGCTCGAACCGACGACCTCCTGCGTGACAGACATTTCCACGAGATATGCGCAATCGTGCGCGGATGTGCGCCAGGACGCGCAGACGTAGCAGTCATGAGGGGTTGTCCGGATCTTCTTGTGTGTCACATGTGCGCCAGCGTGCGCCGTCGGGGCGGTCATTTGGTGTCAAATTTGGTGTCAGAATCTCCGGATCAGAGGTTCTCCCGAACCCAAGCGGCTTCGCTATCGAAGAGCCGTTCCCGCGGAACCTTGCGTGCTGCGTCAAGCGCCCTCTTGGCTACTGAGTCCACCTTCTCGAACCGTTTCAAGAACTCAAGGCCAAGCACCAACTCGCTCGGGTCCTGTTCGATCTTCCGCGTGCGCTTCAGGATCGATCCGACTCTGGCGGCCACGGCCGGAATCGCCCCTGCGTCCCCATGGGCGCGGACAGCCTCCATCGCGGCCCATTTCGTATTGCGGCCGGCCAGAGCTTCAACAAAGAATGGGACCTCGCGCTGATCGCCGATCTTGCTAATGGCGTGCACGACCCCAACTTGAACATTGGCCTTGGGGTGTTGGCTCATGGCGGCCAACCTTGGAATCGCCTTTCGCGAGCCAACCTTGGATAGCGCACTTAAGGCATAGCCCATGTCGTACTGGTTCTTGGAGGACTCTAGCACGCGTAATAGGACCTCCTCAGCCTCCCCACTTGTGTCGCCTCGAAGGCAGTAGATCGCCTCTTGCCGCACAAGCCATCGAGGGTCCCTCGTGAACGGCGTGATCTGCTCAATATTCGGAAGTGGCAGCTCTCCGAGAGCGGACAGGATGCTGTGTATGCAAGACTTGTTTTTTTCACGTGACAACCATTCGTTGAGTATGGAAAAGGCAGCTTGGGGGGCGCAGTTCTTCCCGAGTTGAGCGATGATGAAGTAGATGGCGCTGCGACTCGGCGGTTTCGCGGCGAGCAAGAGCGCTGCGAGTATGGGCAGCCACGCTGGATCTGCCGCCTTCTCGGCGTCGCGATAAGCGTACCAAGATTCGGTTTGATCACCTCGCAGCGAAGGTCCATCGTCCGCGAATCGCTTCAGGAGATCAGCGATCGCTATCTCGCGAAGCGTGGTATCGATTCTCATCTATGTGCGTTATCCGCTCCGTCATTTTGGGTGAGCCTTGGTGCCGTTTTCGAAGGGAAAGTTGCCCTTACCCCTGAGCTTCAGTGGGAACGTGGTTGTGCGGGAAACAAGGCTCATGAACTCCCCTTCAGTAACGGGATCCGCGCCGTGAGTGCATTTCTCGCCATGTTCACACGCGATTTCGCGAAACGTCAAGCGATTCAAATATGGTGAACCATCTTCACTCTGGTAAACAACGGCGCTAACTTTGGCGATTAGTTTGTGTCCGCCGTCGCAATTGAAAAGCTTTGGGTTACTCATATCTACACTTTCTAATGCGACATGAGGGGTCCCTCGACACCGGGTTCTTGTGACATTGGTTAAGGGCGCTCGGCCGTGTTTGCCAGAAACAGGGACTATGTAACGTCGGCAGCGGGAACTCGCCAATCTTCCATTTGGTGTCAAAATTGGTGTCAAGCTTAAAGCGGCAAAATCATGAAAAAACCCGCAACGCTTGACGCGATGCGGGTTTGAGTGGCGACGCTGATCGGGCTCGAACCGACGACCTCCTGCGTGACAGGCAGGCGCTCTAACCAACTGAGCTACAGCGCCACGTTACTGGCTGTGCGGCCAAGTTTGTGTTGGACGGCAGCACCCGCCGGGCCTTCCGCCTACCGCCGGCGTAGGACGAAAATCGAGCTTGTCTCCCCGCCGACAGTCCGGCGATCTCACGGCATTCGCCCAAACTCATCTTCTGTATCTTCCTTTGTCACCGAGGAACCGGAAGCGGGCGTGCAAGCGGCTGTGCCGTGAACAGCGATGCGCCATAACGCAACACCGCTTGCATCTCGTCATCAAGCACGTCACGCTCATAGATCTCAAGATAGGTCACGCGCTTTCCGTCGGCGTTCGGCTGCAGTCCCTTATCGATCGCCTCTTGCAAGACGAGAGCTGGAGAATCGCTCGGCGGGCCCATTCCAGGGTTGCCGGCCGAGGTGCGCATCTGCAGGCCAGTGACGGAGCGGCCGATATAGCTGAAAACAAATGTCATGCGCTCGTCGTCAGAGCGTGGAATCGCGTCGAGATTGCTGTATTGCAGCCCAAAGCGGCTTCCGAGGGCAGAGATCGCTGCATCGATGATCTTCTGTCGCGTGCGCAGGTGCTCGTCAGAGTCTGTCTTCCCTTGATCGTTGATATTCAGCCCGCTTCCGAGCCCTGAGAGAGAGACGTACTGATTGGGAAAGTCCGTGGCGTATGTCTGCAGCGCTTGCTGCCACGCGCCGATGTACTTGGTGGGCGTGTACGAATCGTCTTGCCATTTCTCGAGATCCTTTGGCGAAGCGGGCAACGTCGTCTCCACGGACACCGATGTGGGTCCGGCCGCGCCGATCATCCGAAACGCGGCGTTGCTCCCGTATCGGTCGCTCACGAGTTTCACGAATGCGAACCAACGGTGGAGGTACACCGCATCCCACGGCATGGGCAATGCCATTATGTCGCCTTTGCCCGGCCCATATTGTATCGGGAACTGTGTGGTCTTGACGCCATCGAGCGCCCATTCGGGAGTGAAAAAGCCTGGAAAGATGAGCAGTTGCACCCACTTCTTCGACGTTGCGGCAGCGTCGAACAATTCGTCCAGCTTCGACCAATCGAGTTTCCCCTTGGCCGGCTCGAGGTCGTTCCAATGGATCTGAAGCGCAACGCCGCTCATGGATGGACTGGCTACCGCCTTGCGCCACGATGCGTCGCCCAGGTCCCTGGTCGTCAGCACCACGACCAATCCGCTGGGCGTGAGGTTTTCGCTGGCCACGCCCGGCTGTCCAGGCTTTTCTGCGGCCGCAGCCTGAAGCTGAACCACGGTGGTCGCCAACGCAACCGCGAAAACAACGGCCGTTCGTGCACGGTGCATCACAAGTCACGCTCCTTATGAGCTTAGAACGCCGAGTGGGACCGATATGGTCCAAGGGATTAGGAAGAGGGCCCCTTTTCTCCGTTGAGTAGATAGAGCGAAGGGCCTGCCGAGGAAGCTCATCGGGGAGACGATCAAGCGCCGGTAGAACGTGCCCACCTATGAACTACCGATACGGCGACAAAGTGTTGATCAAGAACCTCGGCGTCGAGGGCACGATCATCGAAGTGCGCACGCGCTCCATCGTGGTCCGCTTCGAGCACAAGGGCGAGCTGGTGGAGCGTCATTTCGTCGAGGACGACCTGCAGCGGCTCCCCACCACCAAAGAGCGCGCCATCGACCATCCGAATGAGCCCGCTTAAGGCGTTCCGAGATGGTTGTCGCTGATCAACAGCGTCCATGCGTCGGACGTGACGTGGATCGCGCCCCAGAACGGACGGTCCATCTCGAAGATCACGCCGATCTGAAGACCGATCATCGCCGCGACCAGCGCCGTCATCGCCAGTTGGATGCCCCAGCTCTCGACCCCGAATAGCAGCACGAACACCAGCAAGATCGTCGCGCCGGCGGCAAGGGCGAAGTACATCGTCGGATGCACGTGGCTCTGCGCATCCAACACGCGCAGCCGTCTGTGCATGGCTAGCTCGCGATAACTCGCAAGCGCCGCGTCGCGCAGGGACGATTGGCGCAGGATCTCGGTCTGCGACTCTCTCGGTGCAATGGGCCATGTCGCAAGCTCGTGGAACGCCGCCGCCAGGAGGCCACGCGCGCGCTGATCTTCTTCTCCATCGGCCAGCATCGGCCACTCGACGTCTCGGACCTCGTGCGCGTATTGGCCGAGGAGTATTCGCTCCCGCATGCGGACCGGTTCCGGCAACGATCGGGTCAGATATAAGACATCCGCCACGTCTGTCGTTTCGGCGTCCGCATTGCGCTGCGCCTGATCGAACGAGCTCCACACGCTGATGACAAGAAATCCGAGCACGACCGCGTAGAGCACGCCGACGATGGCGACAAGGAAACCGGCGACGTCGTGGCTCGGCAGCAGTCTATTCGCGGGTACCAGGCGCCTGAACAGCGCGTGCACCGACGCGGCCAGCGCGGCAGGCACGAGCATGAAGATGGCGAGCACTGCCCAACCTGGCCAGTTTGCGAACAGCTGGTACAACGAGGGGTCGTTATCGAGCGATCGAGGAGAGCCCTGCGCGCAGCTCGGCGGCCGGAATCGGACCGCCTGCGACATATTGGCGCACGACGCCGTTCGAGTCGACGAAGACATGAAGCGGCAGCTGTGTGAGCCGGTATTCGGCTCCGACGCTCCCCGACTTGTCGTACGCGATCGGGTATTTCAAACCATACCGATGGACGAAACCCATCGCGCCGGACGGGTTATCGAGCACCGCGATGCCGACGATGCGCACGCCGCGCGAGCTGAACTCCGGCGTGATCGCGCCGATAGTCGCCGCCTCTTGCACGCACGGCGCGCACCACGACGCGAAGAAATTGATGTACACGCCGTGGCCGCGCTGCTTCGCGAGCGAGAACGATCCACTGCCGTTGGCGATGAGCGGCAGCGTGAAGGCCGGAGCAGCGCTCTCGACAAGCGGCGGCCTGGTGCTGGCGACCGCCGGATGGGCGGTGAGCCAGTCAAGCGTCTTGCTGACGTTGCCGAGCGGGCTCCAGTCGAAGACGGTGTGCAAGACCTTGCCGTCGCGGATGATGAAGGTCGCGCGCTTCGCGTAGACCTGGCCCTGGTCGGTCATCGACACGCCGAACGCAGTCACCGCAACGCCTTTGGTGTCAGACACGAAGCGCTGCGGCGCTTGTTCTTGCGCTTGGAACTTCTTGAGCACATCGAGCGAATCGTAGGAGATGCCGACCACCGTGGCGCCGAGCTTCTTGAAGTCCGCCAGCCTGGCGGCGTAGGCCTTGGCCTCGATCGTTCAGCCTTCGGTGAAGGCCTGGGGAAAGAAATACAACACGATGGTCGTGCCTGTCGATGCCGTCTTGAGATCGAACGGCTCGAAGCCGCCATCAATGACCGACTGCAGCACCGGCACTGAAGGTGCGGCTGCGCCGTCTTGCGGCATATCCTGCGCTTGCGCTCGCACGCCTGGTCCCCCAAGCGCGAGCACGCATGTGAGGACGAAGCCGGTGATCGGCACGCGTACCTTCATGCTACTAGGTTCGTACCCCCGTGGATGAATCCCGCGCAGCCATACAAAAGGAAGCGCGAGATGAAAATGTTCAGCGTGTTGGCCGCGATCGCGATAACCTTCAATGTCGCGCTTGCGCCAGCGCCCTCGGACCAGCTCAGCCAAGCCCGTGCGCTGCTCGAGGGCGCTCAGCGCGAGCTCGCCGCCAACGCAGCTGCGATCGATCGGCTCAGCGGATTGACCGCCGTCCTGCATGCGCGGCTCGCAGCGCATCTCGCGCAGCTGCAAACCTCAGATGACCCCGAGGCGACGCTCCAGCTCGCACAGCTCGACAGGGCGCTCGTCGATCAACTCGCGCAGCAGACCTACCCAGCGCTCGACACGATCCACGGCGCCTCAGCGGCGCTCGTGCCGGCGATCGGCGTCAAGAAGCTAGCGTACCCGCTGGCGCTCTACGTGCCCGCCACAGCTGGTGACAAACCGGCCACGCTGATCATCTACCTGCATGGCAAAGGTCAGAGCGAAGCCGACGTCATCGCATCGCCGCTGGTGCGCTCGCTGGCCGACGCCACCGGCAGCGTGGTGATTGCGCCGTATGCCGGCGGCGACGACATGCTCGCCGACGCCACCATCGCCGATCTGTACCAGACACTAGGAGCGATCGAGACGTCGCTGCGCGTCGATCGGCGACGCGTCTACCTCGCGGGCAACTCGCTTGGCGGGTTCGCGGCGTTCAAGGCGCTCGCGGCCGCTCCCGACCGTTGGTCGTCGTTGCTCGTGATCGAAGGCGCCGTCGCACAGACCGATAGCGACGCGGTCGCACAGCACGTGCGCGGCAAGCCGGTCTACCTCGTCGGGGGCTCCGAGGATGGGAGCATCACGTCCGCGTACCTGCGCCAGCTCGCCGCCTGGCTGAGCTCGCACGGCGCCTTGGTGACCTATTACGAGCAGCCGGGCGGCACCCACTCATTAGCCTCAGTCGCTCCGATGGCGAGCAAGGCATGGCGCGACATGCTCGCCGGGGTCGCCTCCTCGGGCACGATCCAGGAGGTCATCCCACCTGGACCGACCATGAAGCCG
This sequence comes from Candidatus Eremiobacteraceae bacterium, assembly GCA_035314825.1. NCBI lineage: Bacteria > Bacillati > Vulcanimicrobiota > Vulcanimicrobiia > Candidatus Eremiobacterales > Candidatus Eremiobacteraceae > Candidatus Eremiobacteraceae bacterium. The sequence continues at coordinate 24,919 of DATFYX010000088.1, read as the reverse complement.
CATCCCAATTAAGGCGTCTTAGTAGGCTCTCAGAAAAGGCTCGGGTCCCCGCTGGGGCCAATTCTTGTGGCTCATGAGCAACGCGGGATATTACCGTCAGCCGACGATCGCTGGCGATGACGTCGTCTTTGTGTGTGAAGATGATCTTTGGTCGGTCCCCGTTGGCGGCGGCGTAGCGCGCCGCCTCACCGCGGGCGTCGGCGAGTGCTCCTCACCGCGATTTTCACCTGATGGGCGCTTCGTCGCCTTTGTCGGCCGCGAAGAGGGCCATCCTGAAGTGTACGTCATGGCGGCCGATGGCGGCGACGCGGCGCGCTTGACGTATCTCGGGTCCGAGACGTGCCATGTCGCGGGCTGGACGCCGGATGGAAACGAGATCCTCTTCGTGACCGATGGCCGGTCGCCGTTCCTGCGCCACGCCGAAGGTTTCGCGGTGGCGCGGACCGGCGGAAGTCCGCGCTCGCTCGAGCTCGGACACATGATGTCGATCGACGTCGCCGATGGCGGCGCCACGTTGATCGGGCGGAACAACAACGATCCCGCTCGCTGGAAGCGCTACCGCGGAGGGACCGCAGGCGAACTGTGGGTCGACGCCGGCGGCAAGGGGACGTATTCGAAGCTCGTCTCGCTTGACGGCAACTGCGTCAGCCCCATGTGGGTCGGCACGCGCGTCTATTTCCTCTCCGACCACGAAGGCGTCGGCAATCTGTACTCGTGCAACCCCGACGGCTCGGATGTCCGCCGGCACACTGATCACGACGAGTACTACGTCCGCTTCCCCTCAAGCGACGGCACGCGTATCGTCTACGGCGCCGGCGCGGATCTCTATCTGTACGATTCCGCCAGCGACACGACGAGACGGCTTGACATCAGCGCGCCCTCCACGACCACGCAGACGGCGCGCCGATTCGTCGACGCGGCGCCGACGCTTGAGACCTTCGCGCCGCATCCGGACGGGCGCGCGCTCGCGCTGATCGCCCGGGGCCAGCCGTTCACGATGCCGCTGTGGGAAGAGGCGGTCACGCATCATGGCGTGGGAAGCAAAGTCCGCTACCGCAACGCGGATTGGCTGCACGATGGCCTGCGTTTCGTCGTCGTCACGGATGAGGGCGGCACGGAGCATCTGCAGATCTGCTGGGCCGATGACAGCCAGCCGCCGGTCGCGGCCAGCGACGGCGATCTTGGCCGCGTCGTCGAGTTGGCCGTGTCTCCGACTGCCGACGTGGTCGCGCTGGCGAATCACCGCCACGAACTGATCACCGTCGACCTCAAGACCAAGGACGTGCGCGTGGTCGACCGTAGTCCAGGTATGCGTATCAACGATCTGGCGTGGTCGCCCGACGGACGCTGGGTCGCCTACTCGTATGCGCCGTTCAGCGACCAGTCGATCATCCGCGTCGCAGAGGCCGCCTCGGGCGCCGTCCACGACGTCACCGCACCGCTGCGCATCGACCGTTGCCCGGCATGGGACCCCGACGGCAAGTATCTGTACTTCCTGTCGACGCGTGATTTCAACCCGGTCTACGATGCGCTCCAATTCGACTTGAGCTTCCCCTTCGCGATGCGCCCGTTCTTGGTCACGCTGCGCAGCGACGTCGCGTCGCCATTCGTCCCTAAGGCGCGCGCGTTCAACGGCTCCGCCAAGTCCCCCGCGCCGCACGATCACGACGATGCCGTTGTGAGCCGCGCACCGGATGCGCCGAGCACCGCTACCGACGTCGCTGCGCGCTCCTCAAGCGCACCGCGATCCGAGTCCAGACCGGTCGAGCCGCCGGCTGCGCCTGCCGACGCGCCCAAGCCGCCGCCGAGCATCGATATCGATTTCGACGGCATCAGCGGCCGCGTCATCGGCTTCCCCGTGGACGAGGGCCGCTACGACCAGATCGTTGGCGCGCCGGGCCGCGCGCTGTTCACCCAGTACCCTGTGCGCGGCAGTCTCGGACATTCGTTTCTAAAGGAAGACGCGCACGACGACGGCACGCTGCTCGCGTACGACTTCAGCGATCAGCGCTGCGGCTCGCTCGCCAGCCAAGTCGGCGCGATCCGCCTGGCCGCCGACAATCGCACGTTGGTCTACCGTTCGGGCTACCGGCTGCGAGCCATCGACGCGCTTGAGCCGCTTGCGGATGCAGACGCGCGGCCGCCCATGCTCGATGAGTCGAGCCGACGCTCGGGTTGGATCGACATCGGGCGCGTTTCTGTCCTTGTCGAGCCGCGCGACGAGTGGATGCAGATGTACTACGAGGCGTGGCGTCTGCAGCGCGAGCAGTTCTGGGATGAGGCCATGTCGCAGGTCGACTGGGACGTCGTGCGCGATCGCTACGCGAAGCTGTTGCCCCGCGTGCGCACGCGCGCGGAGCTCTCCGACTTGTTCTGGGAGATGCAGGGCGAGCTGGGCACATCGCACGCCTACGAGTACTTCGGCGACTACCGCCGGCCCCCGGTCTACAAAGTCGGTCTGCTCGGGGCAGAGCTATCGTTCGACGAGCGCAGCGGCGGATACAAGATCACGCGCATCCTGCGCGGCGATTCATGGAATCGCGATGCGGATTCACCGCTCGCCGAGCCCGGCTTACGCGTGCGCGAGGGTGAGATCATCGTCGGCGTGGGCGGCCACGCGGTCAGCCGCGAGCGCACCGTCGAAGCGCTGTTGCTCAACTATGCTGGCCGCGAAGTCGCGCTGACCGTGCTCGATCTTGAGGGAGTGCGCCGGCGCGTCATCGTCAAGACGCTGCGCGACGAGCGCGCGCTGCGCTATCGCGAGTGGGTGGAGGCAAACCGCAAGCTCGTGCACGAGCGCACGGGCGGCCGCGTCGGCTACGTGCACATCCCCGACATGGGGCCGGCAGGTTTCGCCGAATTTCACCGCGGCTATCTGGCGGAGTTCAATCGTGACGGCTTGATCGTGGACGCGCGCTACAATCGCGGCGGACACGTCTCGGCTCTGCTGCTCGAGAAACTGTCGCGCAAGCGCGTCGGGTACGATATCCCGCGCCACGGTTTGCCCAAGCCGTATCCTGACGAGTCGGTCGCCGGACCGATGGTCGGGCTGACCAATCAGTTCGCAGGCTCGGACGGCGACATCTTCAGCCACTGCTTCAAGCTCTACAAGCTCGGGCCGCTGGTCGGCAAGCGTACGTGGGGCGGCGTGATCGGCATCTGGCCGCAGCACCCGCTGGTGGACGGCACCGTGACGACGCAGCCGGAGTTCTCGTTCTGGTTCGTCGACGTCGGCTGGAAGGTGGAGAATTACGGCACCGATCCGGACTATGACGTCGATATCGCGCCGCACGAGTATCGCGACGGCAAAGATCCGCAGATGGACAAGGCGCTCGCGCTGATCCTCGATTCGCTGGAGAAGAATCCGGTCGTGATGCCGTCGTTCGACGGCCGCCCGAATCTCGCGCCGCCGAAACTCCCGCCGCGCCGCTAGACCGCGCGCGGATCGGCCGCCGAACCTCTACCCCGGCGCGGCGCCGGTGACGACTTTGCGGATGTTGTTGGCGCCCTCGTCGATCACGTAAAGGCTGCCATCGGTCGGGTCGAAATACAAGTCGCTGGGGTTGGCGAAACGCGCCGCTGATCCGACCGCGTTGACCGTGCCCATCTCTTTGCTGCCTGCCAGCGAGCTGACCACGCCGCCCGCCGATATCACGCGAATGGTATTGTTATCCGTGTCCGCGACGAAGATGTCGCCTGCTGCATCGCACGCGACTCCCTGCGGGTGGTCGAAGCGCGCGCTCGCGACGGGGCCGTCGACGAAGCCCACGCTGTTGGTCCCTGCGACGGTCGAGACGGTGCCGTCCATGGTGATCCTGCGGATCTCGTTGTTGTCGCGATCGGCGACGTACAGGCTCTTGTCCTTCGCACAGTACGCGATCCCGCGCGGACCGCTGAACGAGGCTGCCGGCCCGACGCCGTCGGCGCTGCCGGCAGTCCCGGATCCAGCGAACGTCGTGACTGTCGCGTCAGGAGTCACCTGGCGGATCACGTGATTGCCGTAATCAGTGACGTACATATTGCCGTTGTCCGGATCGAACACGATATCAGCCGCCGCGGTGAAGCGAGCGTTGGTCCCGACCCCGTCCGCCCGGCCTGGTCCTGCGCCTGCATAGTCATGGTGATCGCCCGTTGCGGGGTCCACGACGACGACGCCGTTCGTGCCCGGACAGTGCGTCGAGACGAGCATTCCACCGACGGCCTCGCTGCAGTGGATCGCTCCGGTGGCCACATACACCATTCCGTCACGCGGGCTGACCAGGATCCCGTTGGGATAGGGAAAGCTGGTGACCCGGCTGACCGTTCCAGCGGCTGTGATCTTTCGAAGCGAGTCATCATTGGAGAATGAGTTGCCGGTGATCGGGTTCCAGTGTCTGAGAGAGCTTGAGACGCCGACGTAGACATCGCCCGTTTTGGGATTGCGCGCGATCCCGTGAAGGACGTTGCGGCCATGCGGAAGCAGGCCCGGATCGACCACCGCCGTCACCGTGCCGACCGGCGGGCCGACGGGCGTCGGTGCTGGCGTCGCTGTCGGCGTCGGCGTGGGTGTCGGCGTGGCCGCTGGCGTCGGCGCCGGAGTGCCCGCGCCCGTGAGCAGCAGCGCGAAGGAAGCAATGGCAAGCGTTGCAAGCAGCCTGAGCATACAGCACCTCTCTACGAAGAAAGGGGCGCGCTAGTGGATGATCGGGCCGGTTTGCACCACTTCGAAGGCACTGGCCGGAACGCTCTTGAGCTGATTCAGATCGTTGTCGTCCCAGCGCGTATCCGTCGAGCCGCTGATGTACCAATCCGATCCGTTGTCAGCGATCATCATACCGTACTTCTTCAGCGCCTTCAAGATGACCAGTGACGCCCCGGTGAAGCCGCTGATGTCGTAGCTGGCTTTGAGCCGCACCCGTAGGCCCATCGGCGGACAGTTCGGGTTTGAGCAGTTCGACGCGAAATGCGTGGCGGGAAGGATGAAACCGGCCTGCGTCTTGCTGACCGTGAAGCGCAGCGCGTGGTAGATCGCGCCCGTTTGCACGGTCTCGTCGTATCGCGCTAATCCCGCCACGATCGGCAGCCCTGCCGCATCCGCCGACGTCCAATAGTACGGACGCAGCGCGTTTGAGTTGAAATGCCACACCGCTCCCGACCCGGCGTTCCAACCTGGGCCGACGTAGAACGCGTAGTACATCTCATAATCGATGCAATGGTCGATATCGACGACGAGCACGTGCCGGTCGCCGGTGCTCCCCGATCCGCCTTCGACCGGCGCGTTCGACGGTATCGGGTACGGGCCCGGGTCGCTCTCGGATCCGTACAACGTGAAATTGATCGGCACGAAGGGCTGCGTGTTTCCGTGCACCGTCACGTATGGTATGCCATACGTCGGGTTCGAGCCGAAATCGGGATGGAGGTTGGTCGTGGCGGCGTTCATCTGCGCCAGATAGTTGGCGGAGTTCGGATCGGCCGGCAATCCGGAGATGTCTTCGTTCCACGGGTTGTCCGAGGGGAACACCTGACACCCGCCGATCGAGGCGACGTTGCCCGGCGGCGCCGTCGGCGTCGGGCCGGTGCTCGGCATTGGATTTCCACCGCCGGGATTCGTGACGCTGCCAGGCGCGCCCGCGCCGGCGCAGGCCGTCAGGAAGAGGCAGACCAAGGCGCAGCGCCAGATGCTCACATTCTAGTTTTCGGCAACTGCCGGGGGTAGGCCGCGTGACTCCGGTTACGGTGTGATCGGCAGGGTGCTTCCGACGGCTTCGTCCTCTTCCGGTGCGAGCACGAGCCGCGTCGCCAGCCGGCGCTGGCGCCAGCGCTCGACCGCGCCGACCACGACCACGTACATCACGGGGACCAGGAACAGCGTCAGCAGCAGCGAGCTCGTCAGGCCGCCGATGATCACCGTACCCATGGACTTGCGGAACTCGGCCCCTTCGGTGAAGCCGAGCGCGAGCGGCAGCATGCCCATGATCATCGCAGCGGTCGTCATCATGATCGGACGGAACCGCACGGCGGCGGACTCCCGGACCGCGTCGATGATCGACATGCCGCGCGCGTGCAGCGTATTCGCGTAGTCCACCAGCAGGATGCCGTTCTTGGCCACCAAGCCCATGAGCATGACGATGCCGAGCATCGAGAATATGTTGAGCGTCTGCCCCGCGAAGAACCGCACGTCCGGCGCGACCATGTGGACGATGTTGCAGAACGCGAGGATGCCCAGCGCGCCCACCAGCGCCACGGGAATGCTCAGCATGATGATCAGCGGCTCGAGGTAATTGCGGTACAGGATCACGAGCAGCATGTAGATCAGCACGAACGAGGTCAGCAGCGCGATGCCGATCTTATTGATCGTGTCGCCGAGGAACTGCGTGTCGCCTTCGGCCTGGACGTTCACGCCGGGCGGCAAGAAGCCGGGCTGCTTGAGGACCTCCTGCACTTTGCTGTCGATAGGCCCGATGGGCGCGCCGCCCACCGTGCTCGCGAACACGCGCACGATGCGCTGGCGGTCCTGGCGGCGCAGCGTCGGCGGCTCCGTCACCCACTTGAAGGTCGCGATGTCCGATAAAGGCACGAGCGTGACGCCGTCTTGGGCGCGCACCGGGACGTAGGTGAGATTGCGATAATCGTTGCGGATGCCCGCCGGCAGCTGGACGATGGCGTTGACCAGACCCTCAGGCATGCGCAGCTTGGTGGCGATGATGCCGCCGACCGCGGCGCGCGCGGTCATCGCAGCGGCTTGCGGTGAGACTCCCAGCGCCGCGGCCTTGGCGCGATCGATGTCGATCTCCAGGCGCGGCCCGACGATCTCGCTCGTCGCGGTCACATCGATCGTGTTGGGCAGCTTCTTGATGAAGGCCACGAGCTTGTCGGCGGCCGGGTACAGATTTTCGGGCGTGCCCAGCAGCGTGTAGGTCAGATCGGCACCGCCGCCGTTTTGCGCGCCGCCTGCGGTGATCACCGCGCCCGGAACGAGCGAGCCCATGTTGCGGATCTGCTCGACGACGAGATGCTCGTCGTGGCGCTTGTCCGGCTTGAGATCGACCTGCAGATTGGCGACGTACCCGCCGGTCACGTCGTTGGAGTCCTGGCCGACGTTGACGACGACATCGCGGACGTCCGTGCGCTTGCGCAGTTCGGCGGCCATCCGCTCGGCTCCGGCGGCGGTGACCTCGATCGGCGTGCCCACGGGATAGGTGAGGCTCGCGACCGCCGCACCGTACTCGGTGTTGGGTTGGAACTCGAACGGCACGAGCGTGCCGACCGTGACCAGTGAGGCCAGCACGAGGCCGAGCGAGCCGAAGCCGACGATATACGGATGGCGCAAGGCCTTGGGCAGCATCACGTCGTGATACCAGGCGCGCAAGCCGTCGAACCAGCCGTTGAAATGATTGTAGACGAGCACCAGCACGGCGATGCTGGCGGTCAGCATGAGCAGCGCGATGAGCATCGGTCCGCTGACCACCTTGATCAGGTTCAGGCCGATGGCCAGCACCGAAAGACCGCCCACGACCGCGAGCGTGAGCGCGATCGTGCGCTGGGAGAGCAGCGTCATCTTGGGCTTGCGCACCAGCGCCCAATGAGCGGCCAGCAGCGGCGTCAGCGTGAACGAGACGAGCAGCGAGAACAGCGTCGCGGTCACGATCACCAGGCCGTACTCGCGCAAGAACTCGCCCACGATACCCGACATGAACGCGATCGGCGTGAACACGACGACGTCCACGAGCGTGATCGCGATCGCCGCACCGCCGATCTCGGTGCGCCCGACGATCGCCGCCTCTTCAGGCGGCTTGCCCATCTCCCTATGGCGCGTGATGTTCTCGATCACGACGATGGAGTCGTCCACCAAGATGCCGATCGTCAATGACAGCCCCATCAGCGACAGAAGGTCGATCGAGAATCCGAGCATCCACATGACGAGGAAGGTCGCGAGGATCGACGTCGGAATCGCGATCATCACCACGAGCGCGCTGCGCATCACGTGCAGGAACAGCAGCAACACCAGCGCGGTCAGCAAGATACCTTCGAACAGGTTTTGCATGACGCCGCCCACCGCTTCATGCAAGAAATCCTCGTCGGCCTCTAGCTCGGAGAAGCGGGCCTCCGGATACTTGATCTGCAGCTTCTTGAATTCGTCACGGATAGCGGTGGTGGTGCGCTGCGTGTCCGCATCCGAGTCGTGCGCCACGTTGAGCACGATCGCCGGCTGGCCGTTGACATCTGAGGCGAGCCGGTGGTCCTGATAGGTGTCGACGACCTTGGCGACATCGCCGATCTTGATCTGGTTGGGCGATGCGTTGGGCACGACAAGCGGCAGCTGCGCGATCTGCGCCGGGTCGGTGATGTCCGCGCGCACGCCGACAGTGGCCTCGCGGAACGCCTCGTCGAGGCGGCCGCCCGGGAAGCTGACGTTGCCCTGATTGACCGAGTTGTAGACGTCGAGCGGGGTCGCGCCGAGCATCATCAGGCGCGCCGGGTCCGGGTTGACGTGGACCTCGCGTATGAATTCGCCGCTGACGTTGACGAAGCCGACGCCGTGGACGCCCTTGAGCGCGGGCACGATCTCGTTTTCGACCAGGTTCGAGAGCTCGACCGGCGAGAGCTTGGTCGAGGTCATGTACTCGGTGAGGATCGGCTGCGCGTTGGGGTCTTCCTTGGCGACGATCGGCGGGTCGAGATCGGCCGGCAGGTTGACGCGCGCCGCGTCCACCGCCTGCTGCACGTCGGTGGCGGCGAAATCGACGTTGGAGCCCAGCTTGAGCTGGATGATTATCGTCCCGGCGCCCTCTTGAGCGCGCGCGAAGATCTTGTCGACGTGGCGGACGTTTTGGAGCTGGTCCTCGATCGGCCGGATGACGAGGCGCTCGATCTCCTGCGGGCTTGCGCCGGGGTAGCCGGCATATACCGAAACGACCGGGAACTGGACGTTCGGGTTGATGTTGACGCCCATCTGGAAGAAGCCGATGACGCCGAACAGCGCGACGGCTAGGAAGAACAACGTGATAATGGTCGGTTGCCGGATGGCAAAACGCGTCAGCCACATGCCTGGTCTACCCTCGGGACAGTCTGGAAGTTACAGGTCAACCGGCGTCGAGCGCTGCGCCCGCGCCGTCTTCCGGCTCTTCTTTGGCGACTTTCAGTTGCCGGGCCAGCCTGCGCGCCGCCAACCGGTCGAAAAAGCCGACGATCGCCACATAGACGACGGGCACGACGAACAGCGTGAGGAACAGCGAACTGGTCAGGCCGCCGATGATGACCGTGCCGATAGACTTGCGGAACTCCGCGCCTTCGGTCAGGCCCAATGCCAAGGGCGTCATGCCCGCGATCATCGCCGCCGTCGTCATGACGATAGGCCGGAAGCGGATCGCCGCCGATTCGCGCATCGCGTCGCGCAGCGCTAGGCCGCGGGCGCGCATCGTGTTCGCATAATCCACCAGCAGGATCCCGTTCTTGGCGACCAGGCCGGTGAGCATCACGACGCCGAGCATCGAGAACAGGTTGAGCGTCTGGCCGGCGAACGGCCGCAGATAGAAGCGGCCCAGCTGGATGTGGAAGTCCGGAAACGCCAGATTGAACAGATTGAGCACGACCAGGATGCCGATGACGCCGACGATCGCAGCCGGGACGCTCATCATGATGACGAACGGCGTGAGGTAGCTGCGGTACAGCACGACCAGCAGCATATAGATGAGGATGAATGACGTCAGCAATGCGAGCCCGATCTTGGCGATGGCATCGCCGAAGAGCTGCGTATCGCCCTCGGTCGAGACGTGCACGCCGGCCGGCAGGAAGCCGGGGGTCTTGAGCGCGTCATTCACCTTGTCGACGATCGGCCCGATCGGCACCCCGTTGGCGGTGTTCGCAGTCACGTGGACGACGCGCTGCCGATCCTGGCGCTCGATGTACGGCGGCTCGGTCGTCTTCGTGAAATCGGCGACGTCGCCGAGAGGCACGAGCTGGCCAGTGGCCGACGAGCGCACGTCGACCGTGCGCAGCTGCGCCGGATCGTTGCGCGTCTGCGGCGGAAGCTGCACGATGGCGTCGATGAGCCCCTCGCGTTGCCGCACGCGCGTGGAGATGACGCCGCCGATCGCGGCACGCGCCGTCAGCGCCGCGTCCTGCGGGCTCACGCCCAGCACCGCCGCGCGATCGCGGTCGATGTTGATCTCCAGGCGCGGCCCGACGATGGCGTTGCTCGCGGTGACATCGGTGGTGTTCGGCTGCTTGGTGATGAATGCGACAAGCTTCTTGCTGGCGGCGTCGAGCTCTTCGGCCGGACCGGTCAACGTGAAGAAGATCGGCGGTTGGCCGGCGTTCGCCGCGCCGGCGGCGGAAAGGCGCGCGCCGGGCACGAGGTAACCGAGCGATGCCACGCGGGCGACGATGCCGCGCTCCTCATGGCGCTGATCTTGATACAGGAACGCCCAGATATGCGCGACGTTGCCGCCGACGATCTCGGTCACGCCGTTCGCCGCACGGCCCACCGTCACGGAGACGTTCTTGACGCCCTTCATCTGCTCCAGCGCGGCGCCGATGCGCGTCGCGCCCGCGGTGGTCACCTCGATCGGCGTCCCCGGCGGATAGTTCAGGTCGATGCTGGCGTAGCCCCACTCCGTGTATGGCTGGAACTCGCCCGGCAAGATCCCGGTCGACAGCAGCACGCCTGCGAGCACGATCGACCCGAGCACCAAGCCGAAGGAGCCGAAGAACGTCAGGTACGGATGCGACATCGCCATGGGCAGCCAGCGATCGTGGTACGCCACGCGCATGCGTTCGAACCAATCGGCGAAACCCTTGAAGAACCCGGACGGCGGGCGCGGTTTGCGCACCAGGGCCCAGTGGGCCGCCAGCAACGGCGTGAGCGTGAACGACACCAGCAGCGAGAACAGCGTCGCGCACACGACGACCAAACCGAACTCATGCATGTACTGCCCGATGATGCCCGACATGAACGCGATCGGGGCGAAGACGACGACGTCGACCAGCGTGATGGCGATCGCCGCCCCGCCGATCTCCGAGCGGCCGGTGATGGCCGCCTCGTCGGGCGGCTGGCCCATCTCGCGATGGCGCGTGATGTTCTCGATGACCACGATCGAGTCGTCGACCAAAATGCCGATCGTCAGCGACAGGCCCATCAACGACAGCACGTCGACGGTGAAGCCGAGCACCCACATCACGAAGAACGTCGCGAACAGCGATGCGGGAATGGCGATCATCACGACCAGCGCGCTGCGCCACACGTGCAAGAACAGCAGCAGCACGAGCGCGGTCAGCAGAACGCCTTCGAGCAGATTCTCCAGCACGCCGTTGATCGAATCGCGCGTGAAGTACAGATCCGCGTCGATCTCGGCGAACTTGATCTGCGGATAGCGCGTCTGCAGGTCGGCGAAGGCCTTGCGCACGGCCTCGGTCGTCTTCACCGTGTCGGAGGTGGCGTCGCGCGATATGCTGACGATGTTCGCGGTCGTGCCGTTCACGGTCGAGATGACGCGATGATCGGCATAGCCGTCGACCACGGTGGCGACGTCGCCGATGCGCAGCGGCTGGCCGGTGACTCCCGCCGGAACGCCGCTGGTCAGCGCGAACGGGTTGATGAGCGGTAGATGTGCGATCTGCGATGCGTTGGTCAGGTCCGCCCGCACGCCGACGGTCGACTCCGCGAAAGGTTCGTCCAATCTGCCGCCCGGCATGCTGACGTTGCCCGCGGCGAGCGAGTTATTGACGTCCGAAAGCGTGAGGCCGACGCTTCGCAGGCGCGCGAGATCGGGTTGAACGGTGATCTGACGGGTGTACTTGCCGCCGACCTCGACCGCGCCGACGCCCTTGACGCCGCGCAGCACCGGCACGATCTCGTTCGTGATGACGTTCGAAAGCTCGACGGGCGAGAGCACCGTCGACGTGATCGCCTCGGTGAGGACCGGCTGCGCCCCAGGATCGAATTTCTCGACGAGCGGAGGATCGAGGTCGTTCGGCAGGTACAGCCGCGCCGCGTCGACCGCGTGCTGCACGTCCGTGCCCGCGAAGTTCACGTCCGTGCCCAGCTTGAACTGGACGTTGATGCTGGCCGTGCCCTCTTGCGCGGTCGCGCTGACCTTGTCCAGATGCGGCAGCCCCTGGATCTGGTCCTCGATCGGCTTGACGATGAGGCGCTCCATCTCTTCAGGGCTCGCGCCAGGATAGGTGGCCGTCACCGAGACGATCGGGAACGAGACGTTGGGGATGATGTTCTCGCCCATCGAAGCGTAGCCGATCAGCCCGAACACCGCGACGGCCAGGAAGAACAGGGTGGCGATGATCGGTTGGCGGAGCGTGAAGCGGGTCAGCCACATGGCAATGCGATTGTTGGCAATGGAGCGGTCGAATTCATGCGACCGCCCCGGAAATATGGAGCGGTCGAGTTTACTCGACCGTCGAACTCACGCCGATGCGACGATCGTCGCGAGCCCGCGCCGCTGCCCAAGCGAGTGCCAGAGCGCTCGATCGCCCAGATAGTGGCCATGCGACCATACGACCGCGGGCGGGGACGGCAGCTGCGCATTGAGACACGTGTAGTGGAGGCCGGGCTCAGGCGCAGGGTCCGCCGTGCTGCGCGCCCGGCCGTACGAGGCGATCGCGTTGGCCACGACGTCGCTGAAATACCAATAGTTCGTCCAGAACATCGGCGGCCGCGACGCGGCGCCCGCCGGCCGTAACGCGCTCTCATCCGCGCTGAACAGCCGCGAGTACAGGTCTGCCTTGAACTCGCCGACTTGCTGCGGCGCGACCGGCCGCGCGCAACCAAGCAGATAATGGGTCTTCTCCAGGGCGCTGCCGTAGCTGACGAAGCAGCGCAGCCGATTCCACGAGGACTCGTCCAGCCCGCCCTCCATCAACAGGCGATGGAGTTCGACGATGACGTCCATCAAGATGCTCGAACCGAGGCTGTGCCCGACCAGGAATACGCGATCGTAAAGCGGCTTGGCGATCAGTCCATCCTTGGTGCGCAGCACCGAGAGCACGGTATCGCCGACGATCTGCAAGATCTTCTCGCGCAGCAAGTAATAGCGCTGGTTCTCGTTGTGCGTCGCGTAGATCTGGATATCGCCGACGCGATCGTTCAAGAAGTCGATCATGAGGCTGAGCAAGAGGCGAGCGGAGGTCGTCGTCACCAGCAGCCACCCGAGACGGCCGAACACGTCGAAATATTCGCCCCCGGCGCCCCAGCTCGTGACTGCGACGATGGCAAGGCCGAGGATCACCAGCAGGATCGGCCGCCTCGTGCTGCGGCCGGCGCGCGAGACGAAGAGCAATGGGACCAGGCGCGATAACCCTTGCGCGACGAGATAGCCGCCGGCTAGCCCGACGAGCAGCGCTATCCATGCCGGCAGCGGGCCGGACGTGAAGCCCAAATACGCGCGATACGCGCTGCCGATCGACAAAATCGCCAGCAGCGCCGCGAGCAGCGCGATTGCGACGATGTACGCGACATCGTACGTCGTCTTGGCGCCCGGCGCGGCGATGCGCATGTCGGCCACCGGCGAGAAGATCGAGCGCATGAGCCACGAGAGCACGCTCGGCGCATTCGTCTGGCCCTTGTCGGCCGGACTCCAATAGCCTTCGAACACATCGACCGAGGGCTCTTGCAGCACGTCGACGCCATGATTGTCGCAATGCACGCGCACCGCGCTCGGCCGCACACCCTCGAGCACCTCATTGCGCTGCACCGGCGGCCAGATGGCATCGGCATGCCATTGGCCTTGACGCGGCGGCGCCTCGCCGCCGAAACGTTGGCGGCGCTCGTCGTCGGTCTCGGTGTTCAACGCGTCGCGCAGTTCGGCCGCGAACTGATCCTGTATCTGGTAACGATCGAGCGGACCGATGCCATGGACGATGATAACGGCGCTCTTCATCCGGTACGCGTGTTCGCCTCCGGGCCGCGTTTCCCCGTCCCGCAGGATACCGAAGCCCGCGCGGGAACCGCACGCTTACGACTCTACCGTCATCGCGTCACAGGAAGGACGATGTAATGCGATCTCGAGTTTTTCGTTTTTCTCTCGGACTGGTCGTGGCGCTCCTCGCGCTCAGCGCGATCGGTCTGGCGGACACCACTCCAGGCATCGAATCAACGCCGATTCCGGCCGCGAAGAAACCGGATTTCTCGTCGCTGAAGTTCTCGCTGGGCACGTGGTCGTGCTCGAGCCGCAGCGCACGCCGGCCCGCTCCGTACACCTCGACGGGCACCAGCTCAATCGATCCATCAGGGTATTGGATCGTGACCGATACCGCGACGGCGAAGACGTCGTGGGCGCCGGCGACCAACAGCGTCGACAAGATCACGTATGATTCGGACCAGCATCGCTGGGTTGACGTCTACACCGACGACGTCGGCGGCTACGACGTCTCATATTCGCCAGGCTGGAGCGGCAGCACGATGGTCTGGACCGATGCTTTGTTCACGCCGGGTCCGGACATCATCGCGACGTCGCCAACGACGATGACGAAGGTGAGCGACACGAAGATGACCTCGCACAGCACGTTCAAGGAGAAATCAGGCCGCACGATCGCAGTCGATTCGGTCTGCACCAAGAGCTAGAGGAACAGGAACACGGCGCCGACGAGCGCCACGAACGCGCCGCTGATGACCTCGCCGTAGCGCTCCAGCGGGCCGATTCGCAGGCGCTCCAGGCCAGCCGCTGACAGCACGCACGTCACGACGTACGTGCCGATGGTCGTCGCCGTGAACACGACCGCGAGCGCCAGCTCGGCGTAGATGCCGTATTTCGCCGCGGCGAAGAACGTCGGCAGCGCCTCGACGCTCGGCGACGAGCCGATGACGAGCATGATCGAGGTCGAGGTGGCGATCTTCTTGGCTTCCGCCGCCACTTCGGACTCGAGCTCCGCTTCGGGCTCGCGAGCCTCGCGCAGCGAGCTGATCGCGATCCAGAGTCCGAACGCGATGAGCGCGAGGCCGGATGCGATATTGACGTAGTGCCCATAGCGCTGCGCGGCAGCGACGCCGACCAGCCACGCGACCGCGCCGATGGCCAACGTGGAGAGCGTGTGGCCGAGTCCTGCGCCGGCGGCCGTCCACGCGGTATGGCGCCGCGACCAGCCCTGTTGGCGCGCGAGCAGCGCGATCGGCGCCCAATGATCGGGCACGAGCGTGTGAAGCACGCCGATGACCGCGACGGCGACGAGCAGCAGGCCCACTATTGCGTCTCGAACTTCGCCATCTCGTGTCCGCGGTGGACGGCGCGGCCGATCGGGCGCATGCCGAGTTTCTCGAGCACGTGGATGGACGCGCGATTATCCGGGCGCGCCACCGAGACCAGACGGCTCAGGCCCAGCGCCGCGAACGCGTGCGTCATGACCGCGCGCGCGGCTTCGGTCGCGAAGCCCTGTCCCCAGAACGGACGGCGCAGCATATAGCCTAGCTCCACCTCGCCGGTCTCCGGAAGCGTCGTAAGCCCGGACTCACCGAGGATCTCCCCGTGCGCGCGCGAGACGATCGCCCAGTCGCCGAACCCCGCGCGATAATGCTCGATCGTCGTCTCGAGCGCGGCGTCGGCTTCCCGCGGACTCAGCGGCACGCCTTCGTGCAGGTGGCGCATCATGTCCGCGTCGGCGAGCATGGCGCGGAAGTCCGCACGGTCGGCGTACGTCCAGCGTCGCAACGCGAGGCGCGGCGTGACGATCACCGGCTCCGGAAACGTGACGGTGTACAGCCACCAAGCTTTGCGCTTGCTGCGATCTTTCGGGTTGCGCTCGAAGTACAGCCGCATACGCAGCAGGTCGGTGGTCTCGACGTCGAAGTAGTGGCGCCGCACGTACACGTCGCCGCGATCTTCTCCCATACCGCGCTGCGTGGCGAGCACGCGGGCGACCTCGAAGCGGCCCTCGCGCCATGTGAACGCTCGGGGAACTCCCGGTTCTCCACGAGCCATGGCGCTCAGATCCGCGGAGCCGGCTTCGGGCGAGATGCGCTCGCTGACGAACGCGGGGCGTTGGCTGGTTGTCATGGCCGGCGCTAGGGTTCTGCCGGCCCGCGCGCTAACCTTGGCGGTCCAATTCGGAGGGTATCTAATGAAGATAGGCGTCATCGGAAGCGGCGATGTCGGGCGAGTCCTGGCCGCCGGTCTCATCGGGATCGGCCATGAAGTCAAGATCGGCTCGCGCGAACCCGACAGCGATAAGCTCAAAGAGTGGAAAGCGGCCAACGGGCCCCGCGCCTCGACCGGTTCATTCGTTGATGCGGCCGCGTTCGGCGAGCTGATCGTCCTCGCGACGCTGTGGAGCGGCACGCACAATGCTCTCCGACTGGCCGGCACGGAGAACTTCAAAGCCAAGACGGTCATAGACGTCACCAACCCGCTTGTATTCTCGGAGCACGGACCGCCGGGGCTCGCGTTGGGCTGGAACGATTCTGGCGGCGAACAAGTGCAGCGTTGGCTGCCCGACGCGCGGGTCGTGAAAGCGTTCAACATCGTCGGCAACGGCGATATGGTCAACCCGGACTTCCCGTGCGGACCGCCCGATATGTTCATCGCGGGCAACGACGACAAAGCCAAGGAAGACGTCAGCACGATCTTGCGCGCGTTCGGATGGAACGTGATCGACATCGGCGGGATCGAGGGCGCGAGGCTGCTCGAGCCCATGTGCATCTTATGGGTGGTCTACGCGATGCGCACCAAGAGCCGCGACCACGCGTTCAAGCTGCTGCGCAGGTGACGGGCGAGGAATTGCCGCTCACCGCTGATAACGTCCGCAAGGTGAAGCGCCTAGCTGCCATCGCCGTTGCTGCGAGCGTGCTGTTCGGCTGCTCGCAATACAGCACGACCGCACCCGTTCCCGCCGGCCGGGTATTGCTGGTCGCGAACAGCACGGCCAATTCGGTGATCGTCTTCAACGTCGTCGGAGGCACCGCGACCGCCGTGCAGACGATCGTCGGCCCCGATACCGGCTTGAATTTTCCGACCGGCGTGGGCTTTAGCGCCGGGCTTATCTTCGTCGCGAACAACCACGGCGACACGGTGACGGTCTACGCCAAGAATGCGAACGGCGACGCCGCGCCGGTCACGACGATCTCCGGAGTCAACCCGGGGCTTGACCACCCCACTGACATCGACGTCGACAGCACGGGCCGGGTCTACGTCGGCAATAGCGCCGGCAACAGCGTGCGCGTGTTCGCGCCGAATGAGACCGGCAACGCCGTTCCGCTCGCATCGATCGTCGGGCCCGACACCGCGCTCGACCATCCCGTCGCGCTGCACCACGACGGCGCCGGCAACGTCTACGTCGTCAATACCGCGAACAGCAGCGTGACGATCTATCATAGCGCCGACATCTTCTCGTCGGTGTCCGGCGACGTCATCCCATTCGCCACGCTTTCAGGCGCGATGACGGGCCTTGTCAACCCGAGCGGCATCGTGCTCGACAGCGCCGGCAACGTCTACGTCACGAACGACTTCCCCGACTCGATCACGGTGTACGCGCCCAATCCCACCGGAGATCAAGCGCCCACCGCGACCATCGCCGGTCCGGCCACCACCCTGAACGGGGCGGGCGACATCGATATCGTCGGAAGCGATCTCGTCGTCGCGAACACGGGCGCGAATGATCTGCTGGCTTTCCCGTTCAGCGCGAACGGCAACGTCGCGCCTGCGTATACGGTCAGCGGCTCGGGTCTGATGTTCCCGAACGGTCTAGGGACGGAATAAGAACCGCCGCACCCCGCAGTTTCCCGCCGCGCAGATCGGCCAACGCGTCATTGGCCCGTTCGAGCGGATAGCGCGTCACCCACGTGCGCACCGGCACCTGCGGTGCCAGCGCGAGAAACTCTTGGGCGTCGCGGCGCGTGAGATTGGCGACCGAGCGGATCTGGCGCTCTTCCCACAATAACGCGTAGTCGAACGACGGGATCGCGCTCATGTGGATGCCGCCGCACACGACGATGCCGCCACGGCCCAGCGCGCGCAGGGCGGTCGGCACCAGCTCGCCTGCAGGGGCGAAGATGATCGCCGCATCGAGCTGTTCGGGCGGCACGGCATCCGATCCACCTGCCCACACCGCGCCGAGTTCGCGTGCGAATGATTGTGCGGCGGCGTCGCCCGGCCGGGTGAACGCGAAGACACGCCGTCCTTCATGGCGCGCGATCTGCGCGATGATGTGCGCGGCGGCGCCGAACCCGTAGATGCCGACGCGCTCCGCGTCGCCAGCCATGCGCAACGACCGGTAGCCGATGAGACCGGCGCACATGAGCGGCGCAGCTTCATCGTCTCCATACGCAGCTGGAATCGCGAAGCAGAACGCCTCATCGGCGATGGTGGCTTGCGCGTATCCGCCGTCGACGTCGTAGCCCGTGAAGCGTGCGTGCTCGCAAAGATTTTCGCGACCGTCCCGGCAGTAGCGGCACGTGCCGTCCGTTCCGGCCAGCCAGGGCACGCCGACCCGATCGCCGGCCCGAAAACGCTGCGCACCCGGGCCACCGACCTCGACTGTGCCGATGATCTCGTGTCCGAGCACGAGCGGCAGCTTCGGATGCGTGAGCTCGCCGTCGTAGATATGCAGATCGGTGCGACAGACCCCGCACGCCAGCACGCGGATACGGACGTGGCCGGGCGGCGGCGCGGTATCGGCGACTTCAGCGGCGCGCAGCGGCCGTCGCGGCGCGTCGAGCAGCATCGCATGCATCAACGGCTCGGATTCGCTCGCACCGGCGCCGCCTCCGCCATAGGCGCTCTCCGTCGACGCGTAG
Organism: Candidatus Eremiobacteraceae bacterium; assembly: GCA_035314825.1. Lineage (NCBI taxonomy): Bacteria > Bacillati > Vulcanimicrobiota > Vulcanimicrobiia > Candidatus Eremiobacterales > Candidatus Eremiobacteraceae > Candidatus Eremiobacteraceae bacterium. The sequence goes on along the minus strand of DATFYX010000088.1, from coordinate 6,204 downwards.
AACACGCATTCGAGGATGCATGCATGCCGTTAGAGATGCTCAATACCGTCGCGTCGATCGGCACGCTGGTCGTCATCGGTGCGACCGCGATCGCGGCGATCGTCCAGCTGCGCCACATGCGCGCCGCGAACCAGCTCGGCGCGGTGCTGGCGCTCGAACGCGACTTCCGCACCCATGAGCTGCAGGAATCGTTCCGCTACGTCCAGCGCGAGCTGCATTACAAACTGCAAGATCCCGCCTATCGCGCAGAGCTCGAGGAGATCGGTTTCATCGACGACCGCACGCACCTCGAGATCAGAGCGATCAACTGGTTCAACGAGCTTGGCACGCTCGTCAAGAACGATCTTGTGACCGAGAGCGCGTTCATGGACATGTTCAGCCGGCTCGTGGTCTCATACTGGGAAAAGCTTGAGCCTGCGATCGCGATCATGCGCCGGCGGCGCGGCGATTCGCAGTACCACGATTTCGAATACCTCGCCATCCGCGCGCGGGAGTGGCTCGCCCGCCACCCGCGCGGTACGTTCCCCGACGGCATCCGGCGCACTGCGCTGCGCGATCCGTGGGCGACGCAAGACGCACAGGCGGGGGCCAAGCGCTAGCGCCGCTCCGAGGGTCCCCGGCGCGTGCTTGCCGAAATATAGTATAGTACATGCTCACCAAGCTCTTCGTCACGCGCCCGACCCTGGCGGCCGTCCTGGTCGCGCTCATCACGATCGGCGGCCTGCTCGCGGCCTCGAGCCTGCGCATGCAGGATCTGCCCAACGTCGACGTGCCGCACATCGTCGTCATCCTCTTCTACCCAGGCGCATCGCCTGCCGAGATGAGCGACGGCGTCGTGCGCCCCATCGAAGACCAGCTCGCCGGCGCGCCCGGCCTCGAGCACATCCAGACCCGCGTCCAGCAGGGCTTCGCGACGGTGCTCACCGAGTTCAGCCTGCACTCCAAGAAGACCGACGCGTTGGTCGAGGTGCAGCGCCGCATGCAAGCGGTCCAGGCGCAATTGCCCGCCGATCTGCCCGCTCCGGTCATCGAGACCTTCGATCCGGGTGAGTCGGACATCGTCTCGCTTTCGGTCGCATCGGACACGCTCTCTCCCGGCGCTCTCTCATCGCTGATCAGCAACAAGATCGTCCCCGCCATCGAACAGGTCAACGGCGTCGGCAACGTCGAGTCGTACGGCATCGTCACGCCGTCCATCGAAGTCGAAGTGGACCCGCGCAAGCTCCAGTCGGCAGGGCTCGCCATCAACGACGTGGTCGGGGCCATCGCGGGCAGCAATGTGCGCGCACCCGGCGGCATCCTCTTCGGCGACCAGCGCGAGACCGGCATCAACATTCGCGGCGACATCACGGGCGCAGCGTCCGTGGCCGACCTGCCGATCGGCTCCGCGCCGCTCACCGATAGCCAGTTCCGGGCGCTGCTCAATCCGAGCGTGCCCTCGCCGCGCCTCTACAAGGTCGCCGACGTCGCCAAGGTCTCCGACGGCAACGAGCCGCAGCGCATCTACGCCTACGTCAACGGCAAGCCGACGCTGCTGCTCAACATCAAGAAAGAGACGAGCGCGAGCGAGATCGACACCGCGCGCGGCGTCCTCAAGATGCTGCCGGAGCTGCAGCGCCAGTTCCCCGACGTCATCATCACGGTCATCAACGACCAATCGAGCAGCACGCGCCAGCAGGTGTACGGCGTGATGCGCACCCTCATCGAGGGCATCATCCTCGTGGCGATCGTCATGGTCTTCTTCTTGCGCTCGTGGCGCAACGCCACGGCGGTGCTCATCGCCATTCCGACGTCGCTGTTCGCGACGCTCATGGTGATGCAGCTGGGCCACTTCACCCTCGACACCGTCTCGCTGCTGGCGATGACGCTGATCACCGGAATCCTTGTCGACGACTCGATCGTCGTGCTCGAGAACATCCAGCGCCATTACGAGATGGGCGAGTCGCCATTCCTCGCCGCGATCAACGGGCGTCTCGAGATCAGCCTGGCGGCGATCGTCATCACGCTCGTGGACGTCGTCGTGTTCTTGCCGATCGCGTTCCTGCCCGGCATCGTCGGCCGCTTCCTTTCCGAATTCGCGCTCGTCGTGGTCACCGCGACGCTGGCATCGCTTGTCGTCTCGTTCACGGTCACGCCCGCGTTGGCGGGCAATTGGGCGCTGCTCTCCAAGGGACGATTCATCAGCTTCACGGCGCGATTCGCCCGTTTCTTCGAACGCCTGCGCGCTTGGTACGCGGACGTGGCGCTGCCTTGGGGGCTCAGCCATGGCGGCACGGTCGCGACCATCGCCGTTGTCTCGCTCGTCGCGGCGCTGGCGCTCATCCCGCTGGGCGTCGTCGGCTTCGAATTCGATCCGGCACAGGACAACGGCGAGATCTTCGTCCAGATCGGGTATCCCAGCGGCACGCCGCTCCTCAAGACGCGCGACACCGCGCTGGCGATCGAGCACGAGGTCGACGCCATTGACGACGTCCGTTCGGAGGCGACCATGGTCGGCGCGGCGATGTCGCCGGTCGGCGGCTACCTGGTGGATGGAGCGATCGCGCAGATCGATATCCACCTCAAAGATCGGCGCAAGCACTCGACCGACTATTGGGTCGCGAAGCTGCGCGACATCGCCCAGCGCCTCGCGGCCGGCGCCGCGCCTGTCGTCATCCCCGTGACGGATCGCCACAGCGGCAACTCGCAGCCGCTCGACTACCTTGTGACCGACACGAGCGGCGATCCATCCAAGTATGCGCAGCGCGTCTATGAGCTGCTGCGCGACACGCCTGGGGCCGTCAACGTCTATAGCTCGGCGGCGACGCTCGCTCCGCAGCTGAACGTGACCTTCGACCGCGACCTGGCACGCGGCCACAACATCAGTCTGCCCGCCGCCGCGACGGCGATCCGCGCCGCGTTCGACGGCGTCCGCGCCACGCAATTCGAGGGACCCGACGGGCTCAAGGGCGTGCAGGTCATCTACCCGCCGCAGTACCAGCGCGACAAGCGCCAGCTCCTCGACGTGCCGCTGCGCACGCTGACCGGAGAGATCGTCAAGATCGGCGACTTCGCGCGGCTCGACAACAGCGAGGGCCCGCGCAGCATCGACCGCGTGGATCGGCAGACCGTCGTGCACGTGAGCGCGAACGTCGAACCCGGCGTCGCGCTGTCCAACGTCGACAGCGCGTTCCAGCGGCGCGTGGCAGACTTGAGCCTCCCGGTGTCGGTGAAGGTCGTGCCGAACAGCGCCGGCAATCAGCAGAACCTCAGCGACACGGTCAACGGCATGGCGCTGGCGATCGTGTTGGGCGTGGTGCTCGTCTTCCTCTTGATGGTGGCGCTGTACAACAGCTATGTGACGCCGTTCATCATCATCACGTCGGTGCCCCTTGCGGTCGTCGGTGCGATCGGCGCTTTGGCGCTCACGCGCGAGACGCTCAACGCGTTCTCGATGATCGGCACGGTGTTGCTGATCGGCTTGGTGAGCAAGAACGGAATCCTGCTCGTCGATTTCGCCAATCAACTGCGCGAGCGCGGCATGGACCGGCTCGCGGCGATCCGCGAAAGCGCGCGCACGCGCTTCAGACCGATCGTGATGACGACCGTGGCCATGATCTTCGGCATGCTGCCGCTCGCGCTCGGACTGGATCCGGCCGTGGCATCGCGCAGCTCGCTCGGCGTCGTCGTCATCGGCGGACTCATCAGCTCGCTGCTGCTCACACTCGTGCTCATCCCCGTGGTCTATATGTGGCTCAGTCCCAAGGAGATCAAGGTCAAGGGCGAGCGGGTCGCCGCGGCATTGCGCGCCGTCAACGACCCGGACGAGCTCGACAGCTCGGGCACAGGCGCGGCCCGCTAAACCGTCCAACCCCACGGCATGCTTTCGCGCGGCGTACGCGACCAGTCGCTTCTAAACGCCTATTGGATCCCGTTGAACTTCCAGGGCGCGGCCCTGCTGGCGATCGCCGTGCCCGCCGCGCTGTTGAAGTTCCAGACCGCTTCGGGCCACACGCAGCAGCTCGCCATCCTGGCCAGCATCGTGGCAGCGATCTCGATCTTCGTGCCGCCGCCGGTCGGCGCGCTCTCAGACTATCTGCGCCGCCGTGGAGGGCATCGCCGGCCCTTCATCCTGGCCGGGACCGTTCTCAACGCCGTTGCGCTCGTCTGGCTCGCATACAGCGGAACGCTGTGGTCGTTCACCGCCGCGCTGTTCGTCGCGGTGGTCGGGCAGAGCATCAGCACCGCAGCCTATCAAGCGCTCATCCCCGAGGTCGTGCCGCGCGAGGACTGGGGCACGTCGGCCGGTTACCAGGGCGTGGCATCTCTGGTCGGCGCGGTCGGCGGCCTGGCCGTCGCCAGCCTGACCACGCCGGAGCAGACGTTCCTGTGGACCGCGCTCGTCGTCGCGCTGGGCGGCGTGACCGTCGCGCTGACGCCGGAGGGCCGCTACGTCGAGCCCGACCACGTCCATGTCAGCGATTGGCACAACTTCAGCGTCGTGTTCGCGTCGCGTTTTTTGACCAACACGGGGCTGACGCTGCTGAGCACGTTCGTGCTGTATTTCTTCCGCGACGTCGAAAAGGTCGAGAACCCGTCGGTGAGCACGGGTTTGTTCGGAGTTCTCGCGCTCGCCGGCGCGATCGTCACCGCGTTTTGGACGGGCACGCTTTCCGACCGCGTGCCGCGTAAGTACGTCCTCGCTGCCGCCGGCATCCCGATGGCGCTGGCCGGCTTGGGCTTTGCCATCGCACCGCAGCAGCGATATCTCATCGTGTATGCGCTGTGCTTCGGCCTGGGCTACGGCGCGTTCTTGGCCGTCGGCTGGGCGCTGGCGATCGACTCGGTGCCGCAGATGCGCGATGTGGCACGCGACCTCGGCATCTGGGGCATCGCGTCGGGCCTGCCGAGCGTCGTCGCGCCGATCGCGGGCGGCTGGCTCATCGCCCACTATCTGAGCCCTCTGGCCGGCTACAAGATGCTGTTCTTGCTCGCGGGCCTCACCTTCGTGCTGGGTTCGGTCGTCGTCTTGTGGGTCAAGCCCCGGCCCGTCCCCGCGGTCGCAGACAGAGCCGTGGACCTCATCAGGCCGCCTTCGTGATCAGCTTTCAGACGGTCGCCTGTTTCGGCATATGGCCGTGGTATTGGAATGCCTACCGCGTCCGCGGGTGGGGCCGGCTCCCGAACCCGCGCGGTCCGACGCTGTGCATCGCCAACCATCAGCACGATCTCGATGACAAGGTCACGATCTCGTACCTCCAGCGCGGCGGTCCCTGGAACAAGACGATCTACACGGTCAGCGGCCGGCGGCTGTTCGAACCCGGTGCATTCGGCTATCACGTTCCGTGGACCGAGTCGCTGATGCGCGGCGTTGACCCGTCCAAGCTGTTCCATGCGATCGGCATGGTCCCGATCGAGAACCAGCCTCGCACGAGACCAGTCGCCGGCTTCGCACAGGCCGTGTACGACCGCCACGGCGATCTGCCGCTGGCCGATGTCTTCGCGCCCGCCATTCTCGACATGCTGGGCACGGATGCCGAGGGCAAGACGCTCTCGTACCTGTTCGCCTCGACGAACTTCCGCCGGTCGCGCGGCTTGGAGGTTCCGATCAAATCGATCCGCGAGCCGTACCGCCGCGAGCTGCTCGACGAGATGCGCGTCCAGATGGACGAAGATATGCGCGGGCTTGAAACGCTGCTCGCGAGCGGCGAGACGTTTTGGCTGACGCCGGAGGGACGCTTCTCGAAGACCGGACGCATGAACAAACTGCGCGAGGCGCTATGGCGTCTCGCGCCACTCGCGCAGGAGATTTACACGATCGCCATCAGCTATGACCCCTTCGTCGGCCGCCGTCTCTCGATGCTCTTCCGCGTGCTGCCGGCGCTCGACCGCAACGACATCGGCAACTCGATGAAGGCGCCCCGGCCTGTGACCGTGAGCCAACTGCTGGCGGACTATCTGTGCGGCGCCGAGCTCGAACAGCGCGCCGAGGCGACGTTCACGCAGGCGCAGGCGCTCGACGCCGTGCGTGAGCGGCTCGCGGCGCTGCCGCCGATCGCGTGGGTCGATCCCGAGCTGCGCGCATCGCCCGAGCGCATGACGCGCGCTGCGCTGCGCGGGCTGGTGCGCCTGGGCATTGCGGCCCCCACGCAAGACGGCTACCGTTTGACAGGCGTCCGCGTCGACCCGCGCTTTCCGAACGCGGAGGACATCCTCGACCATCAA
>DATFYX010000087.1 GCA_035314825.1 Candidatus Eremiobacteraceae bacterium | reverse complement strand
CCCGGCCACGTCCATGACGATCTTCACGGCAGAGCCCGCCTTCAACATCGCGAAGCATTCTTCGAAACGTTCGAGGGGCAGCACGTGCGTGATGATCGGCGCCAAGTCGATGCGTTTGCTCTTGACCAGCGCCTGCATCTGATACCACGTCTCGAACATCTTGCGCCCGAAGACGCCGAACACCGTGAGACCCTTGAAGATGATGTGTTCGGCCAGCTTGATGTTGACCGTATCGGACGGCAACCCGAGCAGCGCCGCGCGCCCGCCGTTGCGCACCGTGCTCAGGCCCAGGTCGAGCGCCGCGCCGTTGCCGCTCATCTCCAAGAGCACGTCGGCGCCATCGCCGTTCGTCAACGCGAGCACCTGTTCGCGCACGCCCGGCGTGCGCGAATCGAACACCTCATCAGCGCCGAGACTGCGCGCAAGCTCCAACTTCTTCGGATTGACATCGATCGCGATGACCTTGGCCGCCCCGGCGGCGCGCGCGACCGGGATCGCCATCAGCCCGATCGAGCCGACGCCTGTGATCACGACGCTCTTGGTGCTCACGTCCGCCGTCATCACGGTGTGCACCGCATTGCCCAGCGGATCAAAGACCGCCGCCCAATCGTCCGGCACGGCCGGATCCAAACGCCACACATTCCCCTCGGGCATCGCGATGTAGTCGGCGAAGCAGCCGTCGCGATCGACGCCGATCACCTGCACTCGTTCGCATAGATTCGCTTGGCCGGTCCGGCACAGCAGGCAGGTGCCGTCCACGACGTGACCCTCGGCCGACACGCGCTCGCCGACGCTCACGCCGCGCACCGCACTCCCGACCGCCGCGACGACGCCCATGAACTCGTGTCCGACGATGAGCGGCGGCACGATGCGGCTTTGCGCCCACTTATCCCACTCCCAGATGTGGCCGTCGGTGCCGCAGATGCCGGCCTTGCGCACGCGGATCAACACGTCGGTCGGGCCATAGGAAGGCACGGGGACTTCGCGCAGCGACATGCCGGGGCCGGCCCGCTCCTTGACGAGCGCGCGCATCGTCTTGGGGAGCGCGCCCTGCTGCGGCGTTGCCGGAGCGGACGCCGTGCGCATCTTCATCATCGCCGCTATTCTGATGGGCAGGCGTGCGCGCCTTCGGCCGATAACGCAAGGCTCGATGTCACGCTCCAAGAAGCGCAAGAAGCCGGCCAGGAAGAAAAGCGTTCGCAAGCGCGTCGCAGAGATCGTGGAGAAGCTCAAGACCCAGCGCCTGCGAGCTGCAAGACCGACGTTGCCCGTCAACAGCCAGGCGCGCATCAGCGAGACGCTTGCGGAGCGCAAGAGAAAGCTTGAGCGCAAGCGCTCGCAGCGCAAGGACTGGGAGAACATCTAAGGCTCGTATCCTTACCGCCAAGGGGAGCGGCCGCTTCTCCCGAAGCGAACGCCTGTTCGCATGTTGACGATCGAAGAAGTGCTCGGCCCGCAAGGCGTCGTCGCCAAGTCGTTGCCCGGTTACGAATGGCGGCCGGCGCAGATCCAGATGGCCAAACTCGTCAACCGGGGTCTGCTCGAGCACGTCCACGTGATGGTCGAAGCCGGCACGGGCACCGGTAAATCGCTGGGTTATCTCGTGCCCGCGCTGCTCTCGGGTCAGCGCGTCGTGATCAGCACGGCGACACTCGCCCTTCAAGAGCAGTTGCTCACCAAAGATATTCCCCTCATCCTTGACGCGCTCGACAGCAAGGCGCGCGTCGTCGTGCTCAAAGGGCGTCATAACTACCTCTGCCGCGACAAGCTCGAGACGCTGCGCAAGCGCCTCGTGCTGGCCCACTCCGATCACGAGCGCAATCTCTTCCGCTGGGCCGGCCGCACCGATACCGGCGACCGCGCCGAGCTTGACTTCATACCGCCCGATGCGCTGTGGCGCGAGGTCGACACCGACGCGGACGATTGCATCATGGAGGCGTGCTCGTTCTTCGGGCCCGAGCGCTGCCACCACATGCGCGCGCGTGAAACGGCCCGCCACGCGGACATCGTCGTCGTCAATCACGCCCTGTTCTTCATCGACCTTGCCAGCGGGGGCGGCCTGATCCCGCCCTACGACTACGCCGTCCTTGATGAAGCGCACCAGATCGAGGAGTGGGCCACCGCAGCGTTCTCATCGTCGCTATCGCGCGCCATCGTCGGCCGCCTGCTCGGCAAGATCGATCGCGCGTATATCTTCAAGGATTCGCTGCGGGCGGAGCTATCCGATGCTGCGGATGAATTCGGAGCTGCCCTCGCCGACGGGCCGCCTGGGCGCTATCCGCTGGAGAAGAACGGCCGCGCGATCGAGCTGATGGATCCGCTGCAGCGGGCGCTGTATCGCGTGGAGAATTGGATCGCCGACAACTGGTCGCGAGCAGCGCGCTTCCAACAACTCGGCGAAGCGGCGCTGGAGCGCAGGCGCGACCTGCTCGCGAGCTCGGTCGCCGCGACGGCGCAGACCATCGAACGCCTGCGGCTCAATCTCGACGGCTACATCTGTTGGGTCGAGCGCGAGAGCGAGCGACGCGACTCGTACGCGGCGATCTGCGCGCCGGTGACCGTCGCACCCACGCTGCGCGAGCGGCTGTATGACAACACGCGCTGCGTCGTCATGACGTCAGCCACGATCGCCACCGGCGGCTCGTTCGACTATCTGCGCCGTCAGGTCGGGCTTGAGAACACGCCGGTGGACGAACTGGTGCTGGAATCGCCGTTCGACTTCGAACGTCAGGCGATGCTCTATCTGCCGCCGGAGCGGCTCAATCCGAAGGATCCGCGTTTCGCACGGCGGGCGGTCGAGGTCATCGACGGCGTGCTGACGGCGACGCAAGGCCGTGCGTTCGTGCTTTTCACCTCGTATGCGGTGATGCGCGAAGTGGCGGCAGCGCTGGCGCCCGCGCTGCCCTTCCCCTATCGCGTGCAAGGCGAATCGCCGAAGTCCCAGATCCTCGATTGGTTTCGCACGGAACAACACCCGGTGTTATTCGCCACCGCATCATTTTGGGAAGGCGTCGACGTGATCGGCAAGGCGCTGTCGTGCGTCATCATCGACCGCATCCCGTTCCCGCCGCCGGATGACCCGATCATCGCGGCGCGCTCGCAGATGCTCGAAGCTCATGGCGTGGGCGCATTCGAAGCGCTCATGGTCCCGGCGGCGATCACGCGCCTCAAGCAAGGGCTTGGTCGGCTCATCCGCAGCCGCTCGGACAAAGGTCTGATGTGCGTCCTCGACGGCAGGCTCGAGACGATGGCGTACGGCCGGCGCATCTTATCATCGTTGCCGCCGGCGCGGCGCGTGCACTCGCTCGAGGACGTTGCGGCGTTTCTCCGCTGAAGCACAGGATTTCTGCGCGAGCGGCGACAAGACCAAACGTCACAGCGATTCTGTTCCCACTTCGATTAGGAGATCTTGCATGCATATCTCGCGCGTCTTAGCGTTCTCTCTCGTGACCGCGTCACTGCTCTGCTTAGCGGTTCCCGGAGCTGCGCAGCCGACGGCTTCCCCGGCGGCCATGCCGGCCGCTGCGCCCGCCGCGCCGCCGGCGTCATCGCTCATCCACGTCAGCGCCTGCAGCGCCTCGCTCAACGTGTCGCAGAGCGGCGGCGGCTACATGGGCTACGCTCCCGGTTTCTATGGGGGAGGACGCTGGGGAGACGCCTGGGGAGCGAGCTATTATCAGCCGGCCTACACCAGCACCAACCCGCAGATGGCCGTCGATTGGATGAACATCTCCCCGAAGGTGATGACAGAAGTCGAGTTCGGCCTCATCGCCAACGGCATCCTCAAGGCCGAGGCCAGAGATGTCGGAAAATTCTCGCCTAATGCGGAGATCAAGCACAAGTACGGCGTTCCCTCGAGCACATTCCCGATCGGCACCGGATTGCCGCGCTGCGTTCCGCTGCACATCCAGTTCGCGGACGGCACGAAGTGGAGAAACCCGCAGCTCCCGCCGAAGAACACTCACATCTACATGAATCCGTAGTCCTCGCGCGGCGGCGAATAAGCCGCAAGCGTACGAAATTGCGCCCAGCACGTCGTGCTGGGCGCGGTTTTCATCTAAGGGTTAGGGCAGCAGCGTCTCGCGCGTGGACGGCTTTCCGAACGCCTGCAGCTGGGCGAACTTCTCAGCCGTCGCCTGGTCGGCGGGAGCGACGATGCGCAACACCATGCCGTGATGGCGCGCGATATAGAAATTCGTCGTGGTGATCGCCAGAGGTCCGACGGCATCATGCGACCGCTGGTGCGGTCCCGCTTCGGCGAAGTAGTCGTTTGCGATGACATGCTCTTCCCAGAGCTCCTTGAAGCGAGGGTACTCGCTGGCGATCTCGTAGATACGGCGCCCGTAGGGTGTCGGCTCATCGGCTAGGTAGGCCAGGCGGAACATGCCCACCAGACTGCGCTGGAGCTCCTCGAAATGCTCTCCGAACAATTCCCGGTTGTGTGCCAGACAGACGAGCCGGACAATCGTATTGCGCTCGTATGGATCGGGATACTTGGAGAAGCCGAACAGAGCGTCTGCGATGGCGTTCCAGCGCAGCGGGATCAGATAGCGGCCCCAAAGGAAGGCCGCCAAGTTCTGCAGCCCGGGCACGAGCTGCTCGATCACCTCAGGGATGCTCGTCTGGCTGAAGCCTTGGAGCTGGGGCATCGAGAGCTCCGCCAGAACGAAGAGATACTCGATCTCGACGGGATTGAGAAGCAGCGCCCGGGCGATCGCCATGAGAGTCGCCACCGAAGGCCTGACGTCGTGCGCCATCTCCAGCCGCGCATACCAGGCGGCGCCGATGCCGGCGAGAAGCGCGACCTCTTCCCGGCGCAGGCCGGGGGTCCGCCGGCGCGTATGCCTCGGCAGACCGACATCTTCCGGCGAGAGGCGTTCCCTTCGCGCTCGCAGGAAACGAGCGAGTTCGGCGCGCCTCACCACGGCTTCGGCTCGCCTGCCGCCTGCCTTAACCTCATTCACGAGGCCCTGCTCTTCTAGTCATGGATAACGGATTCCCCACTAACCAAGGGCTGATTTGGCGGAGGCTTGTAAACCTGGCCGTAATTCGCTACTGTGTCTGTGCGAAGTAATACCTGCTAACCGTTCCGCAGCAAGGGAAAATATGAGCATCGAACCCTCTCCCAGAGAACAAAAACGCGCCAAGCTCTCGGTCAATGTCAGCGCTGGCGTCTCCGATCATCTGCGAAACCTCGCGTACAAGCACCGTTTGTCTGAAAGCTCGATCGTCGAGGTCGCGCTCAAGACTCTCTTCGTCGGGGGCGACGACGAGCAACTCGGCGTGGTGCTGCGGCAGAACGGTGCGACGTTGCGCAGCCGGTAGTCCACCGTCCTACGAGAATCGGGGATCTAAAGGCGGGCGCATTGACACCGCCTTCAGTACCCGCCTTCAATCTGCTACGTGCTATCAACGAATTCGCAAGAACAAAGGGCCCTCATCGGAACGGGGTGCATATCCCTCCATGCATTCGGCGCCGGGCAGGGACACGCGTCCGACCGAGCCATCGTATTCGCGCTCGTCGCACTCGGTGAGCAGCGCGCTTATGAGACGTGTGCGCGCGCTGGCCTACAAGAAGCGGACGAGCGAAAGCGCGATCATCGAATGCGCGCTGTGGCTGTTCTTCAAGAACACGAGCGACGGGGACTTGTTGGACGTGATGCGGCGAGCGGGGATCGCACGCCGGCGCCGGCCGAGCTCGGGCAGCGGAACAAAGCGCGCCGGGTCCTCTGCTGACTAAGGAGTCGTATTGATGAGTCCCCAGAAGATCGCGTCGATCGTGATGCTGGTGTCGCTGATGCTCAGCGCCGGCATGGAGATTAACCGCGAGCATCTCATCGCCGCGCTCAAGGACTTTGGCCTGATAGGCCGCGCTCTGCTCGCGAACTTCGTCCTGGTGCCGCTCTTCGGCGTCGGCCTCGCGCGATTATTCCACCTGGAAGGCGACATCGCAGTCGGGTTCCTGCTCATGGCGATCGCTCCAGGCGTTCCGTTCCTGGTCCGTGCAGCGGGGCGCCAACCCGGCGGCAGTCTCGGGCTGGCAGCCGCGCTCGCCTTCATCATGCCGGCGCTGTCGATCATCACCATCCCGTTGACGGCGCCGCTCGTTCTTCCGCCGGACGCGGATGCCCATGTGCCGGGCCTCCAGCTTGCCATGACGCTCATCCTCTTCCAGCTCGTGCCGTTGCTCATCGGGCTGGCGATTGCGGATCGCGCTCCGGCGCTGGCGGAAAAACTAAAGCGCCCACTGACGCTCCTGTTCTTCGTCGCCATCGCCGCGCTGCTGGTGCTCATCGGCCCTGCGCTCATCAAAGCGGTGTCCTCTGTATACGGCACGCATGCTTTGTTGGCGATGCTCGTCATCGTGCTGCTCTGCGTGGCCAGCGGCTGGATCTTCGGCGGGCCTCAAGACGCGAACCGCCGCACGCTCAGCATCGCCACGGCGCTGCGGAACATCGGCACCTGCGCGGTTATTGCGACCGCGAGCTTCGCAGACACTCTTGTCGGTCCGACGGTGCTGACGTATTTCCTCGTCCAATTCATCTTGACCATCATCTTACGGATATACTTCGGCCGGACCGCCGCGCCCGCGGCTCCCGCATGAAAGGCGCCGCATGACCCCGCTGATCCTCTCGCAGTTCGGTTTTGCGACGTTTACAACGCTGACGATCATCGATTTGATCGCTGCGACCACGAACGCGTTCAACGGCGCGCTGCTGGCGCGCCGGCCCGACCACTACAAGCACTTCACGCTGATCGGGGTGATCCTGCTGGCGTACGTCGGCGGCATCGGTGGCGGCATCATCCGCGACGTGCTCTGCAACAAGGTCCCATCGCCGCTGGTCAACCCATGGTACCTCATCGGCTGCTTTGCGGCCGCGAGCCTCGCCCTGCTCATCGAATATCGCAGCGAGCAGCGCTTCAAGGACGGCCTGTTCCAGTTCATGACCGCATTCTCGCTGCCGTGGTACGCGATCGTCGGCGCACAAGTCGCCGTCGAATCGCACTTGGGGTACGTGGGCGCGGTTCTCGTCGGCACCATCGCGACGACCGGCGGACGCTGGATCATCGACATCGCCTGCGGCGTCGTGCCCAAACAGCTGATCCGCGGCGAATTCTTCGTGCTCACCGCCGTCATGACGGCAGCGCTTTATCTCGTCTGCAAAGAGGCGATAGGATTATCGACCGTCGTGTCGACCGCGATCGCCTTTGTCTTCGGCTTCGGTTTCCGGCTCACGGCGCAGACGCTCGGGTGGGAAGAGTGGGAGCCATGGGAGCCGTCAGCTCTGAAGGCCGGCGAGAAGGAGCGCCACAAGCTGGGCGAGGGATTACGAGCCGAGCTGGAACCGCAGAATCCGAAGACCCCGAACCAATCGTGACCGAAAAGGACCTGCGACATCCGCTCGAGCGGCGTCTCTTCATCGTGTCGGTGATCCTCAACTTTGTTCTTATGGCCGCGGCGATCGCGCTCATCGTGTACAACCCGCCACTTCCCTGGCTGAAGGATCATCCGTTGCTCAACAAGGAACTGGGCATCGCCCGCTTGCTGGCGATCACCGCCCTCATCGGAATCCCGATGCTCACGGTGAATCGCAACCGGCGCGAGGCCTACATCCGCGGCAACTCGGTCCGGCTCTCGCGGACCCAATTCCCGGAGATCTACGCCATTCTCGAAGCGCATTGCAGCGTGCTTGAGATGACGCAACTGCCCGAGCTTTTTCTCACCGCCGACACGATCAAGCCGTACTCGCAGACCTACTCGGCCTGGCACGAAGACTATATCATACTCCATCAAAACCTGTTCGGCAGCGACTATCGCCAGACGCTTGACGTCGTCGCCTTCACGCTCGGCCACGAGCTCGGTGCGTTACGGCTGCACCACACCGCGCTCTGGAACGACATGCTGCTGACGTACGTCCACGCCATCAAGTTTCTCGCGAATCCGCTGAGCCGGATCCGCGTCTTCTCGCGCGACCGCTACGGAGCGTTCTTGGCGCCGACCGGTTTTCGCGGTCTGCTCATCTACGCGGCCGGCCGGCGCATGATGGACTATGTCGACATCCCAGATTATCTCGCCCAGGCGCGGCGCTATGGCGGCTTCTGGTCGTTCTTCAACGCCTTTTTCTACCCACGGCCCCAAGCGCTGGTCCGCATCCAAGAACTGCGCGATGCGGGCTTCACGTATAAGCCCGTCGACCCGAACTTGTACCTGACGCCCCCGAATGTGGTCCCGCGCTCTTGAACGCGGGCAACTCCTACAGCTCTCCGCGCCTCAGCGCGTCTTCGAGTCCGTCCACGGCGGTCTGCACTCTGCGCCGTTCGATGCTCTCTTTGACGGCCATCGTCAGATCGATAGTGAATTCGGGTGTGGAGATCATCCCGCCGAGTGCCGCAAGCATCGGATTCGCGCCCACGCAGATATGAGCGCCGAATTCTTCGAGGTCATCGCTGCCGAAGGGGCATCTCCCGCACTGATACTTTTTCAATCCGCAGAACCTCCATTATCTATGTCTCTAAACGTCCCACGAAAAGGCCAAGTTTCAAACAGCGTACACCTGTTCGCATCCGTGGACAAGAGCTTGTATTGCGATACGGGACGAACTGTTAAGAAAACTTAAAGATGTGACGTCATACCCCACGCGCCGACGCCCAGACCGAGGTACAAAATCGACGCGGCCGTCATGATCGCGGCCACCACCCAGCCCGCACCGGCGAGCAGTGGAGCGATGCGATGGCTGCCCATCGTCGTCTCGTCACGCGCGAGCCGGATGGCGAAGTAAAGCGTCACAGGGGTTGCGAGGCCGCCCGCGACCGAAGCGGCGAGCAAGAGCGCGATCGGCGAGACTCCGGTGAAAGAGAAGACGGCGGCGATCGCAAGTGACGCCAGGATCGCCCCATAGAATGCCTTCGCCTCGCGGAACGGAGCGTTCAACGTGCCCGGCCAGCCGAACGTGTGCGCCACGACGTAGCCCGTCGTGCCGGCGATGACGGGCACCGCGAGCAGCGCCGATCCCAACACGCCGACACCGAACAGCGCGGACGCCCACGGACCGGCGAGCGGTTTGAGCGCAAGCGCCGCGTCGGCAGCCGTCTGCACCAGCGTATGCTCTCGCCCCAACGTCGCGCCGGTGGCGACCAAGATGAACAAGAACGTCAGCGTCGCGAACAGCATGCCGAGCGTGGCATCGAATCTGACCGAGCGGAGCTGCGAGAGCGCCGGCGCGCGCTCCGCCACTTCGACCGACTCCCAGATGTAGACGTAGCCGGTCAACGTCGTGCCCAGCAGCGCGAGCGCCCCGCCGATGAACACGGCGTTGAGATGGAACTGCGGCAGGACGATCGCGCGCGCGACTAGGCCCCAATCCGCTCTGGCGGCGATCGCGCTTGCACCGTACGCGAGGAAGATGAACGGCAATAGCGACAGGAGGCGTTCGATGCGCGAATAGCGCTGCGAGACGAGCAGCCAGCCGACGACGGCCACGAAGGGCAGCACGAAATACTGATACGCGACGCCGGTCAACAGCGTCAGTGCGACGGCGCCAGCCTCGACGTCGGCCGTCAGCGTGAAGACGTTGACGGCGACGACGGACACGAGCGCGATGCAGGCCCAGAACAATCCGTAGCGGCTGCGGATCGCCCCCTGTAAGCTGGTCCGCGTCACCGCGCCGATCGAACCGGCGATCATCTGGACGACCGCAAGCATCGGCAACAGCAAGACGACGAGCCACGTCAGCGCGTAGCCTGTCGTCGCGCCGACAACGGCCAGCGTCGCCACGGTCGTGGGATCGTTATCGGACGCAGCGGATACGAACCCGGGTCCTATCCGAGGTAGCTTCACGAGCGGAGCTTCAAAGAGGCGGCGAGCGGTCCTGCGGTCACCTCGCCGGATGCGACGCGAAGAACTGCCATATCGCTTCGCTCGCGTTGAAGTCGTAGCTCACCTTGCCGACGATGAACTGGGGCAGGTATTGCGGCCCGTCCGGCCACGTGTGGCCGCCGCCGTTGACGGTGTACAGCTCGACCGCCGTGCCGTTGCGGCATGCGTCGAATGCCTGCACCGCGGTGGTGGTGCCGTCGTTCGGGTCGGCGTCCGGCAGCGCAAACGAACGCGGCGTGGACGAACAGCCATCGGTCTTGATCCACGTCGCGAGCGCATCGGCGACGGGAATGACGTAGCCCTGCCCTGCGAAGGGCCCCCCGACCTTTCCGCCGTCGAACGGCACGAGCCGGTCGTCAGTGCCGTTGATCATCATCACCGAGACGGGTTGCGACTCGCACGCATCCGCGAAACCGCGTGGTATGGAGCCCGCCACCGGGGCGATCGCCGCGATCCGGGCCCCGAGATCGCAGGCCAGCCGAAGCGAAAATATTGCACCGTTCGAAATGCCGGTCGCGTAGACGCGCTTCGGATCGATCCTGTACTTCGATTCAAGCGAAGAGATCAATGCGGCGATGAAGGTCACATCATCCGTTTGCGTGAGCATCGCGCCGGACGAGCCGCGCGCGGGCACGTTTCGACCATCTTTCCACTGTCGATCGATGCCCTGCGGGTATGCGGCGATGAACCCGTGGCGATCGGCGACCTCGTTCATGCCTGAGATGCGCTCCATCCCAGCTGCCGCTCCGCCGCCGCCATGGAAGACCAAGACCAAGGACGTGGGGTGCGCGCCATGATACGAGGCGGGGATGTGGATAAGGTATTCGCGCTCGACGCCGCCGACTTGGATCGCGGCGGATGAATCGGTCGCCGTATCAGCGCTTGCAGTGCGCAAGCCTGGGAGAAGGGCCAGCGCTAGCAAGGTTGCGATTGCGGCGACCGGTTTCATGAGCGTATTGTCGCCCACACGCCCTCGGCGGCGCCGGAAAACGGCGTGAGAAGGGTATGAGGCGGCCGTGAGACCCGTTCCACTAGAGGGACGCTCTCCCCGAACGCCGTACATCGGATTAGCACTCTCCTGTGCTGACTGCTAATGAAGATGCCCAAAGAAGACGACAAGAATCAGGCCCCATCCGACCAGCCGGAACTGGATCGCCGCAAGACGTCGATCCTCGGCACGGTCGTGTATGAGTATATCGCGACCGGCGAGCCGGTCGGGTCGGCCACCCTGACGCAGAAGTACAATCTGGGCGTGAGTCCGGCGACCGTGCGCGCCGAGATGGCTGCGCTCGAAGGCGAAGGGTATCTCGATCAGCCCCACACCTCGGCAGGGCGCGTGCCCTCGGATTTGGGCTACCGCTATTACGTTGACCGTCTTATCCAGCCCGAAGTGCTCAGCGCCGAGGAGCGCGAGCAGATCAACACCGAGATCCATCGAGCGCGCACGCAGCTCGATAGCGTCGTCGACCACGCGTCGCACGTGCTCTCAAATCTGACACGCAGCATCGCATTCGCGATCGCGCCGCGCCTCGATAGCCAGACGTTCCGGCATCTCCAGCTCATCTGGGTCAACGCGCGCCACGTCCACGTCGTGCTCGTCACCAACCTCGGCATCGCCGCGCAGGCGACCATTGAAGTCGCGGTCGACGTCGATCCCGACCAGCTCACGCGCGCCTGCAACAACTTCAACGCCAATCTCGCCGGTCGCCGCCTGAGCGACATCACGGCGACGGCGCTGTCCGAGCTCGCCCACGACACGCTGCTGCCCCACGATCTGCTGCGTTCGCTGGCCGGCATGTTCGCGGTGCACGGCGACGTCGAGCTCGAGCGCCGGCTGTACGCAGGCGGCGCGAACAATCTGCTCGACCAGCAGGAGTTCCGGGATTTCCGCAAGCTGCGCGCCATCTTGGAGCTGCTCGAAGAGCAGCAGACGTTGTATCGCTGGCTTCAAGAGTCGTTGGCGCATCAGGGCGCGACGGTGAGCATCGGTCACGAGCTCGGCAGCGCCGACATGAACGAGTGCAGCGTCGTGACTATCCCATATAAGGTCGGCGACCGCAACGCCGGCGCGCTCGGCGTCCTTGGTCCGCGGCGCATGCATTACGCGCGCCTGCTCGCGCTGGTCGGCCACGTCGCGCAGAGCCTCAACGCGCTCTTCCAAAACGAAGAGCCCGCCTGACCGTGCCGCCCAAACGCGATTATTACGAGGTGCTCGGCGTCTCTCGCTCCGCCTCGGAAGCGGAGATCAAGCGTGCCTATCGCAATCTGGCGCGCCGGCACCATCCCGATGTGGCCACCACGCCCGACAAGGCCGCCGCCGAATCGCACTTCAAAGAGATCAACGAGGCCTATGCCGTGCTCTCGGACGCGCAGCGCCGCGCTCAGTACGACCGCTTCGGGCACGCAGCCGGCGCGGCAGGCGCTCAGGGAGCGCCCAACTTCGGCGACTTCCCGTTCGGCGATCTCTTCGAGACTTTCTTCGGCGCCGGCGGCGGGCGCGGTCGCGTGCAGCCGCAGCGCGGAGCCGACCTGCGCTATGACTTGAGCGTGAAGCTCGCCGACGTGCTGACCGGCACCACGCGCGAGATCTCGTTCTCGCACCTCGGGCGCTGCGAGGCCTGTGAGGGCAGCGGTTCGGCCGACAAGTCGGCCCCCGCGACGTGTCCGCAGTGCCGCGGCAGCGGCCAGGTGCGCTCGATGCGCAATACCATGCTGGGCCAGTTCGTCACGACCGGACCCTGCCCGCGCTGCGACGGCAGCGGCGGTATCATCACCGACCCATGCCGCTCGTGTCACGGCCGCGGCCGCCGCGAAGTGAAGAAGAAGCTCAGCGTGAAGGTGCCACCCGGCGTCGAGGAGGGCACGCGCATACGCTTCGCCGGCCTCGGCGAAGCGGGTGAGCGCGGCGCTCCCAGCGGAGACCTCTACGTCTATCTGGCCATGGAGCCGGATGAGACGTTCGAACGCGACGGCGCCGACCTCCACTGCGTGACCGATGTCTCGTTCACCCAAGCCGCGTTGGGCGCGAAGCTGGAGATCGAGGGTCTGGACGGCGCCGCTGCGCTCGACCTGCCCGCAGGAACCCAGGGCGGCACGCGGTTTCGGATTCCGGGTCGGGGCCTGCCGCGCATGCGCGGGAGCGGCCGGGGCGACCTCATCGTCGACATCAACGTCGCCATCCCGCAGCGGCTGACACGCAAGCAGCGCGAATTGCTTGAGGCCTACGCGAAAGCCGGCGGCGAGGAGATCCCCGAGCCCAATCTCTTCAAGAAGGTCAGACGAGCGCTCGGAAACGAGTGATGGAGCGGCGCGGTTGGCGGCGCCTCACCCTCGACGTTGCGGCGATCGATGCAGAACGCGCGAGTGCGTTGCTCGGCGCCGTTTCGGGCGCCCACGTCGCGTTCGAGCAACGCGAGGGAAGCAGCCGCGTCGCGGCCAGTATATACGTGCCTCGCAGTACAGACCTGACCGCCATGCGCAAGCGCTTGCACGATGGGATCGCGTCGCGCCGCCGTGCGGGGCTGATGGGCCCGGCGGCCATGCGTCACGCGAACGTGGTGGAACGCGATTGGGCCAACGCCTGGAAAGAGCATTTCAAACCGTTGCGTCTGACTTCTGGGATGTACGTCGTGCCCTCGTGGCACCGCGGCTACGAACCGCCGCACGGCGCCGACACGCTGCGCCTCGACCCTGGCATGGCCTTCGGCACCGGACGCCACGCGACGACGCAGCTCGCCGCCGGCCTGCTGCTCGAGTATCTAAAGGAAGGAGACGTCGTGATCGACGCGGGCTGCGGTTCGGGGATCCTTGCCCTGGCCGCCGCCAAGCGCGGCGCCAAGACGTACGCGTTCGACGACGACGCGACCGCGCTGCGTGCGGCGCGCGCCAACTTCGCCGCCAACGCCGCGCGCGCGGCCGCGCTGGCGCGTGCAGATCGGGTGCCCCAAGAGTTCCCCAAAGCCGATATCATCGTCGCCAACATCACGGCTGAAACGTTGCAAGCGTTCGCCCGGAGCTTCGCGTCGAAGCTCGCGCGCGGGGGCGCGTTGGTGAGCTCGGGCATCACGGCGCGCGGCCGGCTTGCGACACTCGCCGCATACGCGCACGCGGGGCTCGACTTCGTCACGGAACGGCGCCGCGGGCAGTGGCTCGCCTATCTGCACGTGAAGCCGTGAGCGCACCGCGCTTTTTCGTCGACACTGCGTGCAGGCCCGGCCTCGAAGTCGAGCTGCATGCTGACGACGCGCATCACGCCACGCACGTGCTGCGCATGCACGGCGGCGATGCGCTTATCGTCCTGCATGGCGGCAAAGCGTGGGACGCGACACTGATCGAGGGCGAAGCCGGTGCGGTCCGAGCGCACGTCGCAAAATCCCGCGATGAATCGCTCGGCGAACTGCCCGTCGGCGTCAGCGTGCTGCAGGCGCTCGTCAAGGGTGCGAAGTTCGACGACGTGGTCGAGAAGACGGTCGAGTTGGGCGCGCGACGCATC
Source organism: Candidatus Eremiobacteraceae bacterium (assembly GCA_035314825.1). NCBI lineage: Bacteria > Bacillati > Vulcanimicrobiota > Vulcanimicrobiia > Candidatus Eremiobacterales > Candidatus Eremiobacteraceae > Candidatus Eremiobacteraceae bacterium. Next base: position 26,116 of record DATFYX010000087.1, on the reverse strand, counting down.
GTGCCCGTGCACTGCGAACGCAGCTACGCGGATGCGAGCCGGCACAGGCTCGATCGCTGGCGGCGAATCGCGCGCTCGGCAGCACAGCAGGCGCGCCGGCTCCACGTGCCGGTCATCGCGGAACCCATGGGATGGGCCGACGCTCTGCAGGCCTTTCGGGGCGATGCGAGGCCGTTGGTCGCGTATGAGAACGCGCCGGCCGGCTCGTTCGCCGAGGCGCTGCGGGGCATCGCCGGTGCACGCGACATCGCGATCGCGATCGGACCCGAGGGCGGCCTCACCGCGGCCGAGGTCGAGGCTGCGCGCGCCGCCGGCTGCGCGCTCGTATCCCTTGGCCCCACGATCTTGCGCACGGAGACGGCCGCTGCCGCGATGCTCGCAGCACTGGCCGCCGGCGCCGGCTGGTGGTAGGCGCGATCGCCAGGTGCCTATTTTCGACGGCCAGAACGCGCTTGCAATGACCGCGTCCTACGACGTCTCCGTCGTCATCCCCACATATAATGAGGCGCTCGGCATCGAGAAACTGATCGTCGCGCTGACTCAAGAATTCGCGGACGCCGGCATCAACGGCGAGATCGTCATCGTGGACGACAACTCGCCGGACGGCACCGGAGCATTGGTGGATTCGCTCGCCGCGAAGTACCCGGTGCGTTGCATCCATCGCGCGGGCAAGCTCGGACTCTCTTCGGCGGTGATCGACGGCTGGGCCACGTGCACCTCGCCCATCATCGGCGTGATGGACGCCGACTTCAGCCACGATCCGGCGATCGTTCCCGCACTCATCGGAGCGGTCCAAAGCGGGCGGTGCGAGCTGGCGATCGGCAGCCGCTACGTCGCCGGCGGCGGCATCACGAATTGGCCTTGGCGGCGCAAGATCACGTCGCGCGTCGCGATCGCGCTCGCGCGTCCGTTGACGCCGGTGAGAGATATCACCTCCGGATTTTTCTTCTTCAAACGTCCGGTGATCGACGGCGTGAAGCTCGATCCCATCGGCTTCAAGATCGGGCTCGAAGTCATACTCAAAGGGAAGTATTCCGGCGTCAAGGAAATACCATATGTTTTCACCGATCGAACTGCAGGGACGAGCAAACTCAATAGTGGGGAGATCGTCAACTACCTGAAGCAGTTATCGAAAGTCTATTTCGGGGGCCGCACGTGAGCCCGACGCCCAACTGGCTGCGCAGACGCACGGCGCGGCCGCAACCCGCCGACGACAAGCTCTGGGAGATCTGTCCGTCGTGCGGCGAGCGCATCTTCATCAAGGATCTCGACGCGCGGCTGCACGTGTGCCCCAAGTGCGGGCATAACTTCAGGCTGTCTGCGCTCGACCGCATCGCGCTTCTCGCCGACGGCGATTTCGACGAGATCGGCGAGAACCTGGTCACCGGCGATCCGCTGCAATGGTCTGACCGCATCTCGTATCCGCAGAAGACGCAGAACGATCGCGCGAAGTCCGGCCTGCTCGAAGCGGTGCTCGTCGGTTTTTGCACCGTCGAACGCATCCCCATCGGTCTGGGCGTGATGGATTTCCATTTTCGCGGCGGCACCATGGGCGGAGTCGTCGGCGAGAAGGTGACGCTCCTTATCGAAGAGTGCGCGCGCCGGCGCGTGCCGTGCGTCATCGTGACCGCATCGGGCGGCGCGCGCATGGAAGAAGGCATGATCGGCCTCATGCAGCTCGCCAAGGCGAGTGCAGCCGTCGAACGGTTCGGCGCGCTCGGCCTGCCCCTTATCTCGATCCTCACCGACCCGACCACCGGCGGCGTGTCGGCGTCGTTCGGCTTCCAGGGCGACATCATCATCGCCGAGAGCGGTGCGGCGATCGGCTTCGCCGGCCGGCGCGTGATCGACCAGACCATCCGTCAAAAACTGCCCGAAGGATTCCAAGAGGCCGAGTTCCTGCTCGAGCATGGGCAGGTCGACATGGTCGTGCGCCGCGCGGACATGAAAGCGGCGCTCGCAAGCGCGCTGCGCTTCTTGACGACCCCCGCCGCCAAACCCAATGGAGCGGTCGAATTTATTCGACCGATACCCGCGTGAACGTCATCGTCGAGCTCGAAAAGCCGCTGCTCGAGCTTGAGGCCAAGATCGAAGGGTTGAAGAAGCTCAACGAGACCCAGCGCGTCGACTTCTCCAGTGAGATCCGCGCGCTTGAAGAAAAGGCCAGGACGCTCGAGGCGGAGATCTTCGGCAACCTCACGCCGTGGCAGCGCGTGCACCTAGCGCGCCATCCGCGCCGTCCGCTCGCATTGGACTACATCGCCAAGCTCGACGGCTTCGTCGAACTGCACGGCGACCGCATGTTCCGCGACGATCCGGCGCTCGTGGCCGGCTACGCGTTCTTGGGCGGCATACCCGTGTTCGTCCTCGGCCAGCAGAAGGGCCGAGATACCAAAGAGAACCTCTATCGCAATTTCGGCATGGCGCATCCGGAAGGCTATCGCAAGGCCGCGCGGATCATGCGTTTGGCGGAGAAGTTCAAGAAGCCGCTGCTCACGTTCATCGACACGCCGGGCGCATATCCCGGCATCGGCGCTGAAGAGCGCGGGCAGTCAGAAGCCATCGCCACCAACATCAAGTTGATGGCCGGGCTGCACACGCCGATCGTCGTCAACATCGTCGGCGAGGGCGGCAGCGGCGGAGCGTTGGCCATCGGCGTCGGCGACCATGTCGCGATGCTGCAGCACGCCGTCTACTCGGTCGCCTCGCCTGAAGCGGCATCGTCGATCTTGTGGCGCGACTCGACCAAAGCCGAAGAGGCGGCGTCGCGATTGCGCCTCACCTCGGAGGACCTCTTCGAATTCGGCATCATCGACGAGATCGTGCCTGAGCCGATGGGCGGCGCACACCGCGACCCCGCCAAGACGATCGATGCCGTGCTGGAAGCCGACAAACGCGCCTTGGCCAAACTGATGAGTTTGAGCGGGGATACGCTCGCGGACCGGCGCTACGAGAAGTATCGCAAGATCGGCGCGCACGAAGAGATGGTGCAAGACCGTGCGGCGCGGTAGCCTCGGCCACAAGATCAGCCGGTTGGCGGCACCGCCGCTCGGCCGCGGCGCGCGCAAGCAGCGCGAGCGCGGCATGCTGCGCGTCATGTCGGCCGCGGGCAGGATGGTCGCGCTGGCGGCGGTGCTGCTGGTGGCCGTCTCGTTCTCGGTTCAGGCCTGGCGCGTCGGCGCCCAGAACTATCAGCTGCACAAGCAGATCGACGCGGTCGAGGACCAGAACCGGCAGCTGACCGCCGAATCGGTCAAGCTGCGCAAGGACGTGATCCTCTCGCGCGATCCGGAGTTCCTCGTGCCGTTGATCCATGAGCAGCTCGGTCTCACCAAGCCGCACGAGGTCTTCATACAGGTGGCGACACCCGCTCCCAAATGACCCTTCGCGCGTGAAAGGTACCGTTGTCGCGTGTGGCCGTTATGGCTGCACCGTGCGCCTCGAAGACGGACGAATCGCCAGCCTGCCCTCATCGGATCCCGGCCACAAAGACGTACGCCGCACCCTCGCACAGCGCCGGCGGCCGCAATTCGAGTTTGCCGTCTCCGAGCAGGATGGCTGGCTGATACTGCGCCTCATGCCGGATGATGCATCGCCGGCGCCCGCCTCCCCGGACGTAGCGCCTGAGCGCGACTCGAGTCCGGCCCGCGACCTCGACGACAAGATCATCGAGTACCTTCGCCAGACCGAAGACTGGGATCCGAACGGCGCCATCGCCAGCCGTGCTCACGAGGCCAAACAGGCGCGCGCCGATCGACTGCTGCCGTTCGAGGTGCGCGCACGGCGCCAGTATCGCGAGTCGCCGAAGAAACCTCCCCGCCCGAAGAAAAAGCGCTAAGCCCGATGCGTGCAGCCGTCATCTCGGCCGGGAGCAACTCGTGCCGGTTGCTGATCGCCCGCATCGACGCCGACCAACCTCACGTCGAACATCACGATATCCGCATCACGCGCCTCGGCGAAGGCGTCAGCGCGTCGGGCGTTCTTTCGCCTCCAGCGATGGAACGCTCGCTCGCCGCCATCGAGGAGTTCGCGCAGCTCGGCAAGCAGGCGGATCGGCTCCTCGCCATCGGCACCGCTGCGCTGCGTGAAGCGAAGAATGCGAGCGACTTCATCGCGCGCGTGCGTCAGATAACCGGTGTTGAGATGCGCGTTCTCAGCGGAGAAGAAGAAGCCCGCGCTTCATTCGATGGTGCGCTGTGGGCGCTCGATCGCGCCGGGCGCACGCCGGCCGGCGCCGTGACGGTCATCGATATCGGCGGCCGCAGCACGGAGTTCGCATCGCGCGCGCAACCAGCCGATCGCGTCACGCTCGTCTCCTTGCCGCTGGGCGCCGTGCGCATGACCGAGCGCTTTTTCAAGCACGATCCGCCGCGCGCCGAAGAGCTCAACGCCTGCCGGACGGCGGTGCGCATGGAGCTCCACGCAGCCCCGGCCCAGTCCGTAGGAAACCTCGTCTTCGTCGGCGGCACGGCCGACACGACGGCACGCATGCTCTACGCGTATGACCCTACGTCGGCCGTCCACGTCGGCGCGGTGCGTCGAGCGGACCTCGAGGATCTGCTGCGCTTGACCTCGTCGCTGCCGCTCGAGCAGCGCAAACGTCTCCACGGCCTGCCCGAGTCGCGGGCCGAGATCTTTCCGGCGGGCTTGGCGATCATCGACGAGATAGTCTCGCGCGCCGGCGTGCAAGAGTTCACGGTCAGCGAGAGCGATCTCTTGGTAGGTTTTCTTCTCGAAACGATCAGAATGGGATGACCGGGACTCGAACCCGGACGCCCTTTCGGGCAACGGATTTTCGCACCACCATGGCTTTCGCCACCGCATCGCGTTCGTGGTCCGGACTGTGCCTTGACCATATCGTGACGCTCACGACGTAGGCCGCGCCCGTCCAGTCTCTACACCTTCCCCGTACGCGGGGCTTGGCTCGGCGTCGTCATGCCGTTCACTCCGGCGAAGAGTCCACCGACTTTGAGCGCATCCCGCAGGCGGTTTCCCATCCTACGGCTCCAATTGGAAGTCCGTTGTGTCTTCCGATTCCACCATCATCCCACGATGGTCGCCATTCCGTTAGCTCCGGCGGCCTTGAAACCCTCGACGGCCCGCTCTCACTTCAGATTCTGGACGACCGCGTCGCTCGTATTTGCGATCGACTTCATGACGTTTGACAGCGTATCGATCAGCTTCGAGCGCCGGTCCATAGTCATCTGCAACTGGAGCGACTGCGTTTCGCTCAGCTCGTTGAGGCTGTCGAGCCGGCTCTTGAGCGCGCCCGATGACGGCGACGGGCTCGGGCCGGGCGAGGATTTCGCGTTGTTGGCTTCGAGCTGATTCAGCGCTTGCATCTGACTGCGCAGCGCCGCCTTTTGTTTGTTGATCTCTTGGACGCCGTCCATGATCGACTGCAGGTCTTTGTCTTGATCCTGAGTGGCCTGCATCAGAACGATGAACGCCAGCGCTTCGATGTCCATACCGGGCGGAATGCCCGTGCCTCCGATCGACGGGGCGAAATGCGCGCTTATAGCGCTCTCGAGCTGCTGGAGGTTCACCGGCTGCCCGGCGATGCGTTGCGCCTCTTGGCTCGCCCACGACGCCGCCGAAGGGCGCAGATGCGTGATCAGTCCGACGTACTTCGCGGCCATCGGCGGCGGGATGGTCGGCAGAGCCGACGGCAGCGGCGCCGCGACGGCATGGGACTGCATCGTCCCGTTATTCGTCGCCGCGAGCGCGGGTATCGCCAGCGCTATCGCGGCGCCGATCACCAGAGCTATGCGCATCGCTCTCAACGGTTGACCGCTTCGATCGTGATCGAGATGTCCACGTCATCACCCGCCACGAACGTGCCGCCGGGCGTCTGCTGCGCCCAATTCAGCCCGAAGTCCTGACGTTTGATCGTCGTGCTCGCCGAATAGGCCACGCGCTGATGTCCGCGGCCATCCGTGGTCGTACCGTCGACGTGCCCCTGCAGCGTGACCGGTCTCGTCACCCCGTGAAGCGTCAGATCCCCGGTCGCAGCGAATGCGCCGTTCGCGCCCGGCACGATATTCGTGCTCTTGAAGCTCAACGTCGGGTACTTCGTCACATCGAGCCAATTCGAACTTTTCAGATCGGCGTCGCGATCCTGATTCCGGGTGTCGATGCTCGACGCGTCCAGCGTGGCGCTGATCGCCGTGGGCTGCCCATCTCCGGAAGCGGAAACGATGCTGCCCTGCTGGATCAGGATCGAGCCGCGCACGTGCGTCACGCCCAAGTGTACGACTGAGAATTCGGCGAGCGAGTGGCCGGGATCGATGGTCCAGGTGATGTCGGCGCGCGCCGGCGCGGGTTGCGTGAAGACGAGTGCGCCAAGCGCGAGTGCGCCGAGGGTGGCGAGGATCTGAAATCGCATCGGGTCGGGTTTCTCCGCACAGCAGCAAGGTTGCCCCGCACGCTCTTTCAGGGGCGGCGCTCCGGCGCCCTATCGCGTGACAGCCGCGTGCATGCTGCGCGCGCTGATCTCGGAACGGTCGCCGATCCAGCGAGCCGGCGGAATGGCCCAAAACGCCGCCATCGCATTGAGCGGACCCGCGTATTGCATCCGCAATGCCGCAAATCGCCGCCAGGCCTCGTCGTCAGCGTGGATGGACCAGCCGGCAGCCGACAGCTGAGCGCACGCCTGGTCGAACTCGCGGCGATCGATGCCGATCACATCGTCACCTTCAAGACGGAAGTAGCGGCTCAGGTCCCGCACCAGATGCACGCAGATGTTATGCAACAGCTTCGCTTGGCCGAGGTATGGGCTGTCCGCGATCGTCATGAGCAATGTGGCGGCGTCGAGCATCGCCCCCAGCGTGCCCACCCACGACTCGTCGTCGTGGCTGGAGCGGAAGTACGTGAGCGTCGGATATGCGAGATGCGACTCGAGCACCGAGGCGGCCCACGCTTCGGCCTCCCGCATGCTCGTCACAAGATCGTCGTATAGCTTGTATTTCCCGGCGCTCTCGAGGAAGGTGACGCCGGAGGCCGGGGCGCCTGCACGGCTGCCCATCATGACGATGAACAGCTCGCGCCGCTGGAATGCGCCGAAGATGGAGAAGATGAAGGAGATGATGAGTGCGAACAGCGCCAAACCCGTTGCGCCGGCGGCCAGTGAGAATAGACGCGTCATATCGCCGGTGGCGACGATGTCACCATAGCCGATCGTCAGCATCGACGCGCCCGCGAAATACACGGCGTCGAAATACGAGTGGATCGGGGGCTGCGTGTGCGCGCGCAGCGCGTAGAACACGAGGCCGTATCCGAGCAGCAGGCCGATCAGCCAGACGATGAGCAAGAGGACCAGGACGGCAGGCGCATAACGCCCCAAGGAATCTTCGCGCTTGTCCGGATCTTTGATCCCCAGCGCATACCATTTCCAGAGCCGCCACGTCAACCTGACCATCCCCACCGAGAGACGCAGCGTCGGCGAGACCATGCGAGGCACGACGACCGAGGCGAACACGTCGTACAGCATCAGGCCGACGACAAAAATGCCGGCCGCAAGCTCGAGCCACTGCCATTCGCTCATCCGATGCTACCCGGAAGCCACCGCGTCGCCGGCGGCGTACGAGGCGATCGCGTCCGCGGTCCGCCGGCCCGCGATGCCGTCCGCGACCGCCAGACCGTTGAGCGCTCCGAACTTGAAGCCGTGGCCCGAGCACGCGCTGACCAGCCACGACCGATCCAACCGCTCGACCAAGAAACGCTCTTGCGGCTGCACCGTGTAGAAGCACGTGCGCATCCCCTTGATCCGGTATTGATCGAAATCTCGCAGCGCGCGGCGCGCCTGCTCGAAGACCGCCTGCGCTTCAGGCAGCGCCGGCTCGCGGTCCGCATCTGGCTGGCCGGCCAAACTGAAGCGATGATCGCCGATCTTGAGGTCGGTGCCGCCGTAGGGCGGCACGAGGTAGAAGCCCGCGCCGTCAAGGTCCATGAGCATCGGTCCGTGCCGCCAATGCCCGGCATACTGCGCAGGCGGCTCGACGTACGCGACGACCTGCCGCGACGGCGTGACGCGCGACGCCATCGAGGGTAGCAGCCGGCTCACCCACGGTCCCGCGGCGATCACCAGCGCATCGCACGAGACCACAGACCCGTCGCGCATGACCGCGTGAGGCTGCTCCACATCGACCGACTCCACCGGCGTGTGCTCGACGAGTTCGACGCCGCGCGCGCGCAGATGACGCGCCAGCGCCTCGATGATGCGCGACGCGAACAGCTCGCCGCCGGATTCCAAGTGCAGCGCGTACCGCATGCCGTCCGTGCGCAGCATGGGAAAGACGCGCTCGATATCCGCCGGTGAAAGGCGACGCGCCTCGACGCCGATACGCGCCAGCGTGGCAGCGGAAAGATCGGTCCAGCTCGACTCGTCGCGCGCGATGGCAAGAGTGCCGGTGCGCGCGTACAGCGTCTCGCCCAGATCCGCCCACAAAAGCTCCCAGGCTTCGTATGCGGCGAAGACCATGCGCGTGTAGCCCATGCTCGCGCCGTATGGGAAACGGATGAGCCGGTTCTGATCCACGGACGATCCGAGCGGATTTGGGATCGGGCCTTGCTCGTACACGGTGACGTCGTGCCCGTCGCGCGTGAGCGCCCACGCGGACGACAATCCGTTGATGCCGGCGCCGATGACCGCGATCTTCATCGCGGCCTGCATTCAAGGCGTGCCGCGTCGACCCTGTTCGACAGGCTACGACGCGCGCAGCCGCTAACCGTTGTCCATGGCGCTGGCGGTTAACGACCACACCGTTCTCAAGAGCGTGCGCGCGGTCTGTCCGCGCTGTTTCGCCGACGATCCGGCGTTCGACCCGCAATGGCCCGCCGACATCGCAGACGGCCACCTGGTCGCGCGCGACGGCAAGGTCTACCTGCGCCGTTACTGCCGGCGCGGTCACGGCGAGGTCTGGTCGCTGTACGAAGAAGACTTCGAGCTGTGGCAGTATCTGCAGCAGTGGCGCGTCCCCACCAAGATCATCAACCCCGACACGCGCGAGATCTTCCCGGTGCCGACCGGCTACGAGCACGGCCTCGGACCCGCGCATCTGCAGCACACCTGCATCTTCTTGCTCGACGTCACGTCGCAGTGCAATCTCTCATGCCCGGCGTGTTACGCGGGCTCTGGACCCGAACAGACGCAGTACATGCCTCTCGAGAGCATCATGCGCGCGGTGCGGACGGCTATCGATCGCGAAGGCGGGCGGCTTGACGTCGTGATGATCAGCGGCGGCGAGCCGACGGTGCATCCGCAGATCATCGAGATCCTGCGCGCTATCGCTGCGCTGCCGGTCACCCGGGTGCTGCTCAACACCAACGGCATCCGCCTGGCTGCTGACGGCGAGCTGACGTCGTTTCTCGCGCAGCATCGCGGACGGATCGAGATCTACCTCCAGTACGACGGCCAGCGCGCCGACACGCAGCTGTATCTGCGCGGCCAGGATCTGCGCGAGATCAAACGGCGCACCCTCGAACGCCTCTCCGCCGCAAAAGTCTTCACCACGCTGGTCATGGTGGTGACCCGGCAGAACCAGGATCTGATCGGCGAGGTCATGGACACCGTGCTCGACACGCCGTTCGTCGGCGGTGTGATGTTCCAGCCGGTGTTCGGTTCGGGCCGGGCGCCGCGCTTCGACAGCATGGACCGGGTGACCGCCACCGGCGTCTTGCGGCGTATCGACGAGCAGTGCGCGCGCGTGCGTGCCGACGATCTCATCGCGCTGCCGTGCAGCCATCCGGACTGCTGCTCGATCGGCTACCTGCTCAAGGGCAAAGACGAAGCCTATCAGAGCCTCGCACGGCTGGTCGGCCACGACGTGCTGCGCCAGAACCTCGGCTTGGTCGGCAATACGATCGCGTTTGCGGACACGTTGGCGGTCGTGCGCGACGCCCTCGCCGGCATCATGTCCGAATCCATGACGCTGTCGCGCCCCGAGCTGGTCGTGCACCTGTCAACGCTGTGCTCGGCGTGCGATTTCGGCGGCGTCGCCGGCCTCATCGCCGCGGCGTTCCGCAAAGAGTCGTCGCATGATTTCGTCGGCACGCGCGTCAAACGAGTGACCATCAAGCACTTCATGGACGCGGATACGCTCATCGCCGAACGGCTGGAGCAATGCTGCGTCCACGTCGGCAGCGCGGGCAACGATCCGGTGCGCATGCCGTTCTGCGCCGCCCGCCTTTTTCCCAAGGTCCGCGCGAAAGCGCTCGAAGGAGCGACGACGCGCGCGGAGGTAGCGCACTATCATGGCTCTTGACGCGCCCGAACTCGATCCACGCGTCCGACGCGGCGAGATGGTCGAGGGCTGGGCTTTCACGTTCTGCAAAGCGGCGTTCTTAGCGCTGCTGTTCGGCAGATACACGCTGCTGGCGACCGCGGGCATCGCGACGATCCTCTATCTGTACGCCGGGGCGTCGGGCGTGCGCGAATGGCGCTGCTTCGTGAAGCCGCCCTGGATCGTCATCGCGATGGCTGGCATCGCAGCCTTCCAAGTGTACTGGTTGTTCTTCCGTGCCTGACGTCACGCCAAGCGGGTCGCCCTGCCCCAATTGCGGTCACAGCGTGCCGCCGAACGCTCCCGTGTGCCAGCATTGCGGCGCGCTGAACGTCTCGCCGGAGAGACAGGGTCATATCGCCAAGAAAAACCGCACGTGGCTGGGGATCATGCTGGGGCTCGTCGGCTGCGCGGTCGTCCTGCCTCTCGTCGTGGCGCTTGGCGCCCTGGCGATCTGCAGCGGGCTATGGCATAACTATCACTAAGGAAGGAGCGGCGCGATGATCTTGTCAGCGACCTGCTACGCGCTCGGCTACCTGGCCGGCCTGGCGGCGTTCGGCTACATGGCGCGCCGCCGCGGCATCGCCACCTCCGGCATCTGGATGCTCATGAGCGCGGGCTTGGTCGGCGGCTTGGCGGGCGCCAATCTCACGCAGCTCATCGTCACAGGATCGCCCGGCAAGACGCTGCTCGGCGGCGTCGTTTGCGGCTACCTGGCCGTCGTGCTCCTGAAGCGCTATCTCGGCATCGTGCGCCCCACCGGCGATCTCTTCGCGATGGCGCTGGCCGCCGGCGAAGCGATCGGCCGCTGGGGCTGCTTCTTCGGCCAATGCTGTTACGGCAAGATCGCGTCGCATCTGCCGTGGGCGGTCTATGAGCACGGGGCATATCGCCACCCCACGCAAGCGTACCTTGCGCTCGCCGCGACCGGCGTCTTCATCGTGCTCTGGCAGCTGCACGAGAAACCGCTCCCCGAGAATGCGTTGTTCTATCTGCAGGGGATGCTGCTGTGCACCACCCGTTTCGGCATCGAGTTCTTCCGCGAGGGACCGGTCATGCTCGCGGGGCTCACGCTCGCGCAACTCGCCTGCATCGCCGGTCTGGCGTTTTTCGGGTATAAGATGATAGAACTCGTCAGCAAAGAGATGGCGCCATCGAGACCTGCGCTCACACCGGCAACCACGTGAAGCCGTTCATTTCGGCGCTCTGCGGCGCGTTGTTGCTGCTCGTAGCCGCGGATCGCGCGCCCGCGCAGCCGGCGACCGCCTCACCGAGCAGCAGCTTCGCCATAGGCAACATGCGCTTCGACAAATACGGGCCAGCCGCCGATCCAGGTCCCGCGCTGATTCTCATACCGGGTCTATCCATGGGCGCGTGGGAGTGGCAGAGCACGATCTCGGCGTTCGCCGTCGATCACACCGTGTACGCCGCCACCCTCGACGGATTTGACGGCACGCAGCCGGCGGCAGGTCCCTACATCCCGCAAGCGGACAACGCGATCGTGCAGCTCGTGCGCAAGGAGAATCTCAAAGCGCCGGTGCTCGTCGGCCACAGCATAGGCGGTCATCTCGCGCTGCGGCTGGTCGAAGAGCACTCCGATGTCTTCGGGGGCGCGGTCATCGTGGACGAGACGCCCTACTTCCCGCCGCTCGCGGCCGGGCAGACCGCGCAACAGCGCGCGCAGGGCATCGCGGACCTCGCCGAAGGCATACAATCAGCGCCCGATTGGTTGTACGACGATCAGACGCGTTCGACCGCAGCATCGATGGTCAACGACCCCGCCCAGGCAGACAATATCGCCCAGCACTCGCTGCGCAGCGACCGCGCCACGCTCGCCGGTGCGACCAGCGAGATGTCGCTCGAGGACCTGCGTCCGGGGCTTGCCAGGATCACCGTGCCGGTGATGGTCATCGCGCCGGTCTCAAGCCAAGCGCCATACATGAACGAGCAGCTCCGCGCGCTCACGCCCGACCAGCTCACGGCGACGATACGTAACTATTACGCCTCGCAGTACGACGGCGCAAAGACCGTCACCGTGCAGACGATCGCCAACTCGAAGGACTTCGTGATGCTGGATCAGCCGGACGCGCTCAACGCGGCCATCAAGAATTTCCTGAGCGGCCTGCAGCGTTAGATCCCAGGCGGCACCGCCCGCGCGATGGTCGTGCCGCGCAGGTCGCTCATCCAAAAGCCGCCGCCGTCGTATGCGAGCGAGACATAGCCCTTATCGTACTGCTCGACCAGCTCCGGGTCGTCGGCGCCGGCGTCAAGCCGTCCGATGTCGGACATGCCTTTTCGCATGCGCAGATTCAGCCACAAGGTCGGGCCCATCCAGTGCAGGCCCACCACTTCGCACGGCAGCTCGATGATCCGGTCGGCCTGGCCGTCCGCGGACAGCTGCATGACGCGATGCTCGTAGCGCTGGCCAAGCCACAGATGCTGCCCGTCCCATGCGAGCTGAGATCCGGTATCGCCCGGACAGCGCAGCACGCGCTCGTCCCAGCTCCGCCGTGCGATCGAGAAGGTACGGATCGTCCGGTCATCGGTGTCCGGATCGCTCACCACTGCGGTGATCGAGCCATCGAGATACAGCAAGCCGACCATGCGGCCGGGCGCGGGAAACGTCTCGACGGCGACCGCATCGGCGCCCAATCGCATGAGCGTGCGCGACTCCCAGTCGCCGGCCCACAGCGACGATCCGTCCCAGGCGAGCCCGACGACGCTGGGGGCGGGCTTGGGAAACGTATGCGTGATCATGCAGCGCGCGTTCTTCATGACGCCGTCGGACACCGTCCGCCGGCAGGGTTCGGGACAGCCGGACCGAGAAAACAGAGAGATTCCCCATCGGGCGGCCGCGAGGTCGCCTTCGTTCTGGAGCCGCCTCGACTTTGAAGATCGTCGTCACCGTCAAACAAGTGCCCGATACGAACGCCGAGAAGACGTTCGATCCTACCACCAAACGGTTGAACCGCAGTTCCATCGAGAACGTGCTCAACCCGTTCGACGAATACGCGATCGAAGAAGCCTTGAGGATAAAGGAAGCGCAAGGCGGCGACACCACCGTCACCATCCTCACCATGGCGCCGCCCAGCGGTGCCGACGTCGTGCGCAAAGCGCTCGGCATGGGCGCCGACAACGCGGTGCTGCTCTCCGACGATGTCATCGGCGGCAGCGACACCATGGCCACCTCCTACGCCCTCGCGCTCGCGATCAAGAACATCGGCTTCGACCTCGTGCTATCGGGCACGCAGAGCACCGACGCGATCTGCAGCGTCGTGCCCGCCGCCGTGGCCGAGCACCTCGGCGTTCCGTGTCTCACCTACGTGAAGAAACTGACCATCGCCGGCGGCTCGGTCGAAGCCCAGCGCGAGACCGAGAGCGGCTACTTGCGCGTGCGCGCGCCGCTGCCCGCGCTCGTTTCGGTGACCAAATCGATCAACGAGCCGCGCTACCCGACCCTCAAAGGCATCATGGGCGCCAAGAAAAAGGAGCTCAAGACCCCGACCCTTGCCGACATCGGCGCCGAAACGAGCAAGCTCGGCGACGCCGGCTCGAAGACGGCGGTCGAAGCGTTCGCGCCCGTCGGAGCGCGCCAAAAGGGCGCCGTCATCACCGCCTCGGATCCAAAAGAGGGCGCCAAGCAGATCCTCGATTTCCTCATCGCGAAGAAAGTCATCTGAACGCCGATGAAAGCCGTGCTCGTATTCGTCGAACATGAAGATGGCGCCATCCGGCGCATCGGCCTTGAGATGTGCACGCGCGGCGCCGACGTCGCCAAAGAGCTCGGCGTGCCGTCGGCGGCCGTCGTCCTCGGTGCGGGCGCCGGCAAGGCCGCGGAACTGCTCAAATCCACGCCCATCGACGCGATCTACGTCGGCGAGGATAATCAGCTCGACAGCTTCCTCAGCGATCCGGCCGTGGACGCGGTCGAGGCGCTGCTGCGCGAGCTCGGCCCCACGCTGGCGCTGTTCCCGCTGACCAATCTCGGCAAAGACATCGCCGCGCGCATCGGCGTGCGACTGTCCGCCGGGGTCATCACCGACGCGACCGACATCGCGGTGAAGGCCGGCGCGGTGAGCGTCCAGTCGCCGAAGTTCGGCGGGTCGGTCATCGCGACGATCGGCTTCAAGAACTCGGAGTATGGCGTCATCACCTGCCGTGCGAACAGCTTCATCGCGCGGCAAGAAGCCGGCAAGGGTGAGGTCAAACAGTTTGCCAGCCCGGCTGGGAAGACGTACGCGGCGAAAGTCGAGGAGAAGGTCTCGCAAGAGGCTGGCAAGCTCGGCGTCGAAGAGGCGAGCATCGTCGTCTCAGGGGGCCGAGGACTGGGCGGTCCCGAACACTTCGACATCATCGAAGCGCTTGCGGATGCGCTGGGCGGAGCGGTCGGCGCGTCGCGCGCGGCCGTGGACGCGGGGTGGATCGCGCATTCGCACCAGGTCGGCCAGACCGGCAAGACCGTCTCGCCTCAGCTCTACATCGCGGTGGGGATCTCGGGCGCGATCCAGCACAAGGTCGGCATGCGGTCGGCGGGCACCATCGTCGCGATCAACAAAGACCCCAACGCGCCGATCTTCGAATTTTCCGACCTCGGGGTGGTCGGCGATCTGTTCCAGATCGTTCCTGAACTGACCAAGCTGGTCAAGGAACGCCGCGCCAACGCCTAGCGTTGATACCATAGGAGTCGCATTGCGCCGTATCTTCATCATCCTGTGCCTGCTCGCGTGCAGCATCGCCGCCTTTTCGCAAGCGCCGAGCGCGCTGGCCAAGGGCAAGCCGGCGGCTTCGAGCCCGGTGCCCTCGGCGTCGCCGACCGAAAACCCGCTCGATCGCATCAAGACGCTGCAGCAGACGATCAAGGACAATCCGAACGACAAAGACGCCCACGAGGAGCTGGGCGTGCTGCTCATCGACCAAGGCCAGCCGAGGGACGGCCGCGATCAGCTTGAGGACGCAGCGCGCTTAGGAGCCAACGACGCGCAGCTCTGGTTCTTCATCGGTGTGGCGAACCGCCAGCTCAACGACATGGCCGACGCCGTGACCGCGTTCGAGAAGGCGGAGCTCGCCGATCCCGGCAACGAGGCCGTTCTCTCCAGTCTCACGGACGCGTATCTCTCGGTCGGCCGGATCGATGACGCGATGAGGGTCGCCAACCGCGCCGTGGCCTTGCATCCGAATGAGGCGTTCGGCTATCTCGCGCTCGGTACGGTGCAGCTCGACAAGGGCGACTACGACGCCGGCCGCGTCAACGTCATGAAGGCCATGGCGATCGACCCCAAAGATCCGCACGAGCACCTCGTGCTCGGGCGATCCTATCTGGCCGACAAGAAACCCGATCCAGATCTTGCCATCGCGCAGTTCGATATCGTGCTCCAGACCGACCCGAAGAACGTCGACGCGTTGCATTCCAAAGCCGAGGCCTTGGGGCTGAAGAACGACATCGCCGGCGCGGCAGCGATCCTGACGCAGCTCATCAAGCTGAACCCGACCGCGGTCGAGCCCGAAGACGATCTGGCCGAGATGTATCTCTCGAAGAACATGCTCGACCAGGCGCGCGCATCGTTCGCGACGGCTGAGAAAGATCACCCCAAGGCGACCGAGCCGTACGTCCTGCAAGCCGAGTACGACCAGACCCAGAAGCATTACGCGCAGTCCGCTGCGGAGTACGAACAGGCGCTGGCGATCGCGCCCGATGATCCGCGCATCCTGTTCGAATACGGCCGCCTGCAGCTCTCGAATCTCAAGAACCCGCAAAAGGCGCTCGACCAGTTCGACAAGATCCTCGCCAAGGATCCGAACAATCCCGACGCGCTGTTCTTCGCCGGCGAGGCGTATGGCTCGATGGGCAAGTGGATCCAGGCGCGCGATGATTTCCAGAAGACGTTCGAGATCACGCACTCGGCGACCGCGCTGTTCAACTTGGCCGTGGTGCTCTACACGCTCAAGGACTACCGTTCGGCGCGCGACGCGTTTGCCGCCATCGCCACGCACCAAGACCCGAAGCACCCGGACGCGCAGGTCTGGTTCTTCCTCGGCGACGCGAACCGCATGCTCGGCGACAAGCCGGACGCGATCGCGGCGTATAAGAACGTCCTGGCGATCCAGCCCACGGGCGATATCGCCGCCAAGGCGCACACCTACATCAAACAGCTCTCCCAATAGCTGTAGCGGTCGAATTTATTCGACCGGTTCGCCGGAGTCGGCGCTGTAGCGGTCGAATTTATTCGACCGTGCTCGACGTCATCTACGACAGCCAGTTCGCGGAGCATCTCACCGGCGAGGATCATCCGGAACGTCCGGCGCGCCTTCGCGCGCTCATCGACGGCCTCACCGAAGGCGGCTGTCCGCCCGACTCGTACCAGCTGCCGACGATCGTCGATCCCGGCGCGCTGGCGCGCGTGCATGACCCCGCCTACGTCGCGCTCGTCGAACGCGTCTGCGAAGCGACGCCGGACTATTTCGTCTCGGAGCTGCCGACCGGCGACGCGATGGTCGGCCACGACTCGTATCACATCGCGCTGCTCGCCGCCGGCGCCGCGGTGGATGCGGCCAGCCGCGCACGTCCGGACCGGCCGATGTTCGCCCTTGTCCGCCCGCCCGGGCACCACGCCGAACCGGCGCGCGGCATGGGTTTTTGCCTGCTGAACAACGTCGCGATCGCCGCGCAGGCCGCTCGGCTGCGCGCGGGCGCCACGCTCGTCGTCGACTTCGACTATCATCACGGCAACGGCACCCAGGCGTGGGCGGAGCGCGCCCTCGGCGACGGCGGCGCGCCGCTCGGCTTCATCTCGACGCACGCCTATCCCGCGTACCCGGGAACGGGCGCGTTCTCCGAGTCGCGCCGCACCGATAACGGTTTCGTGATCGACATCCCGCTGGATCTGAGCACGCAGACGCACGATTTCATCGGCGTATGGTCGATGCTGCTGCCGCCGCTCGCCGCCAGGATCAGGCCCAAGACGATCGTCGTCTCGACGGGGTTTGACTTTCTCGAGGGCGACCCGATCGCCGGGCTGCCGGTGGGCATCGAGGCAGTCGGAGCGCTGTGCGCGCTGCTCGGCGAGACCGCGGCCGATCACGGCGCCGGACTGGCGTTCGTGCTCGAAGGCGGCTATTCGCTGCCCAACCTGCATGCCAGCGGCCGCACGCTCGCGCGCTCGTTCGGTGCGGATGCGAACCGCGTGCACGTGCCCGAAGGCCGCATGCCGCACGATCAAGATCTGCGGGCGATGATCGAGGACGTGCTCGGTTGGGTCAGGCGCTGAGCTACAGCGAGGCGCCGATGTGCGCCAGTTCGCGCGCCGGCAGATCGCCGACCATGATGAAGTTCAGACCGCCGGCGTTCCAGCTCAGCAACGTCTGACCGCTAAGCGACGTGTACTTGCCGTCCTGTTTGCCGACCGTCACCGACTTGGGGGTCGGATCGTCGAACGACGGATACCGGCCCGTCGGATTCTCGAACAGCGAGAGGCTCCGTAGTCCGTCTGAATAGACGAACTGCACCGTCTGCACGCCGCCGCGCGTGGTCGTCGAGCCCTTTTCGAATGTGAACCCATCCGGCAGCTCGCGGGGCCCGACAGGCTTGAACGACAGGCCGCTCGTCAGCGAGTCCATCGCCGAGGTCGAGGCTCCGTAGTCGGCGCCGGGCGTGAGCGTCATGCCGGCCGGCACCGTCATCTTGAACAGATCGTCGGGCAGATCTTTGACGAAGCGGATGGCGTCGAACTCGGTCTTGGCCGCGATCGTGCCGTCCCCGTGATAGCTCTCGCGCCGCAAGATGATCCCGGTGGCGCTGTCGATCCATACGCGCAATGCGAGCGTGTGCGAGTGACTGGAGATCAGCGAGAGCGTGCTCGCCGTGCGCCCGGCGATGTTCGCGTGATCGCCCGCCTGGACCGTATAGTTGCGCTTGATGCGCCCGATGTCCAAGGAGGTCGCGAACGGCGCCAGCGACGCCCAGTCGTTTGAGAACACCTTGCCGGTGGTCGGCTCGTATTCGTAGGCGACCGACTCGTTGCTGATGATGAGCCGGCCATAGGCATCCGCGGGCGCGACGTACCACAGTCGCCAGTCGTTAGGCGCCTTGTGCTCGATGCGCACGACGGTGGCGCTGGTGGAATTGCCGCCGTAGACGACCGTCGTCACGGTGCCGGAGAACGATACGTGATCGTCGGCCGTGACGGCGTTCTGCAGCAGCGTGTACCCGTCGGCTGCAGCGGCTCGCGCTTGCGAAGCGCCGCCGGCGAATATGACAGCGGCTGCCCAAAGCGCGAGCAGCGCGAGACTAGGGCGCACCGGCCTGCGAGCTCTTGGCGTTCTCAGAGGTCAGCACGTATGCGGACCAGCTGCGGTCGCTTGACGGCGAATCCAGCGTCTGCGCGACGTGCTGACGCACGAAATAGGAAGAAGACAGCCCGGATGACGCCGGGTGCAGCAGCGGGCCGTAGCGCAGCACGCCGGCCGCGATGAGCACGACGGCTGCGGCGGGAGCCAAGACGGCGGGCCGAAGCGCCGCGCGCACGCGGTCAAGGAACGTCGGCGCCGAACGCCCGCGCACCGACTGGCGCACGGCAGCCACGACCGACATGGGCAGTTCGTGCTCTTCCGAATACGCGTAGCGGATCGAATCGGTCAGGTCGAGCTCGGCCTGCCACGCCGCGCGGCATTCGACGCACGACTGCAGGTGCTCGTAGACGAGCGCATCCTGCGCGTCATCGAGCTCGTGATGCGCGTAGTCGGTGAGCAGTTGTCGGCAATCGGAGCAGTTCATCGGGTCGAGGTCCTCACGTCGTGGCTGGTGCGTGGCAATAGCGGGCGTCGCGCGTCGGCGCAGACTCCCTCTGTTAGAGGAACGCACGTACGGGCCGATGCGTTCCCGCGAGGTGAAACACGGCGGGCGCGTACCGCCGGACGGACCGGGATCATGCCTGAAGCCCTCGCGAGGCGTGCTCGCGCTCGAGCAGGCGGCGCAGCTGGGCCCGTGCCCGGTGCAGGCGCGAGCGGACGGTGCCGATCGAGCAGCCGATCACGTCCGCGATCTCCTGGTACGAATACTCCTCGACGTCGGCGAGCAGGATGACGCTGCGCTGCTCCGGGGTGAGCGCTTTGAGCGCGCGCTCCATACCCGCTGAGAGCTGGCGCTCGTGCATGGATTGGATGGGATCGTGATGCGGCGCGACCTGTTCGTGCGGTTGGTTGTCGTCGGGCAGCGGTTGCGCGAAGACGCCTTTGCGCCGGCGCAGCTCGTCGCGGTAGAGATTGGTGACGATCCGGTAGATCCACGCCAGAAATGACGTGCCGGGCCGAAACGACTGCCAGGCGCGGAAGACCCGGATGAACGCCTCTTGCGTGAGATCGCGTGCGTCGGCCTCATTGCCGGTCAAGCGGTAGGCGTAGTTGTACGTTTGACGCCCGAACTTGGCCATCGCGTCCTCGAGGAACGCGACCTGCTCGGGCGTGGGCGGCGTCGTTGGGCCGGCGGCGCGAGCGCTCACCGCGCCGGCCCCTCGGTCCATGGAGCGGTCGAATTCATTCGACCGCTAGATCGTGCCATGCTCCGCCGCCGCCACGACGTTGCGCAAAAGGATGGAGGTCGTCACCACGCCCACGCCGCCCGGCACCGGCGTGACCGCCCCAGCGATCTGGGCGACCGCGTCGAAATCGACGTCGCCCACGACGTGGCCCTCGATGAGATTCGTGCCGACATCGACGACGGCCGCACCGCGCTTGAGCATGCTCGCGCCGACGAAACGCGGCTTGCCGATCGCGGCCACAAGTATCTCGGCGCTGCGGCAGATGGCTTCGAGGTCGCGCGTGCGCGAATGGCACAACGTGACGGTTGCGTCCGCCGAGGTCAGCATGTAGGCCACCGGACGCCCTACCACCGCAGATCGCCCGATGACGACCGCGCGCGCTCCGGCGATCGCCGGCAGATCCGGCTCTCGTAGCAGCTCGATCACCGCAGCGGCCGTCGCCGGCACGAAATGCGGCACGCCTTGCGCGAGCAGGCCGAGCGACAGCGGATTTGCAGCGTCGACGTCTTTCTCCGCGGGGATCAAGCGGTTGATCTCGTACAAGTCGAGCGCCGGAGGCAGCGGGCGCTGCACGATCATGCCGTGTATCTTTGGATCGGCGGCGGCGCGCTCGATCGCGGCGACAAAGCCGCGCGTACCCTCGCGCAACGTCATAGTGTCGATGCTGACCTCGACGCCGATCTTTGCGCCGACCTTGAGCAGGCTGTTCGCGTAATACGCACCCTCGGCATCGCCTTCGCCGACGAAGCATTTGCAATGCGGTACGATCGCGGCATCGCGCAGCGCCGCCGCTCGATTGGCGACGTCGTTGCGGATGCGCTCGGCGATTGGGCGGCCTTCGAGCGTTCGTGCGGGCATATGGCTACGGTGTTCGCTCTGTGGCGCGTTCGGCCTTGACCACCGCGACCTCGGTGAGGATGCCGATCTGGGCGAGCAGATCGTCGAGCCGGCGCTGATATGACGCCGCCAGGGCGGCGTCTTTGAGTCCTTTGACGTTGATGCGGATATTCAATGCGGCGCCGCGCGCGGCGGCCTGCGCGAACAGCGCCGCGCAGCCCGCATCGCTGATCGCGTTCGGGTTGCCGGCATCCACCAATTCCATCGCGAGGCGCGACGTCTGCAGGCCGAGCTCGACGACGTGCATCGGCGCGTCGGTGGCGCCCACCAGCGCGTTTTGGATCTCATCGCTGCGCGCGGCACGTTCGGCATCGGTGGATTTCGGGAGTTTGTAGGCGGCGCTGACGCGATCAAACGCGCTGACGTCGTCATGGATCGCCGTGAGATATGCATCTGACAGTCGAGCAGCTTCATCTGCGATCGCCTTCATACGAGGAGCGAGCGCAGCATACTTGGCCGAGTCGCCGGTCAAGCGCGCGACCATGCCCGCAAGGCTCGCAGCGAGCACGCCGATGACGGCGCTCGCGCTACCGCCACCGGGAGTGGGAGCAGCCGAGGCGAGGGCACGCGCGTATGCATCGATGCCAAGTGTCGAAAGCGTCACAAGCGCCCATTCAATCCGCCTCGGGCCGAGCCCTCGGGCGAGGATTTCCGCTCCGTGAACCCAAAATGACGCCGCCTTATCTTCCCCCCTCTCTGGAGGTCCATCAAGCTTGTCTACGACGCAGCTCAAGACGGCCGCTGGCGCGAGCGACATCAAAGACCCTGGGCTCGCCGCGGAAGGCCGGCGGCGCGTCGCATGGTCGGCGGAGAGCATGCCCGTGCTCGCGGCCATCGGCAAGCGTTTTGCCGAAGAGAAGCCGTTCAAAGGCGTGCGCTTCGGCGCGTGTCTGCACGTCACCACTGAGACCGCCAACCTCATGTTGGCGCTCCAAGCCGGCGGCGCCGAGATCGCGCTGTGCGCGAGCAATCCGCTGTCGACCCAAGACGACGTCGCGGCCACGCTCGCGGTCGATCATGGGATGCGTGTGTTCGCGGTCAAAGGCGAGGACAACGCCCGCTATTACAGCCACATCGAGGCGGCCATCGCCACCGATCCGCAGTTCACCATGGACGATGGCTGCGATCTCGTCACCACGCTCGTGACCAAACATCCGGGCAAGTTGGCGGGCGTGATCGGCGGCACCGAAGAGACGACCACCGGCGTCATCCGTCTTCATAGCATGGAGAAAGACGGCGTCCTCAAGTTCCCGATCATCGCGGTCAACGACGCGCTCACCAAACATCTTTTCGATAACCGCTACGGCACGGGTCAGTCCACCCTCGACGGCATCGTGCGCGCCACGAATACCTTGCTCGCCGGCAAAGTGATCGTCATCGCCGGCTTCGGCTGGTGCGGACGCGGCATCGCGGCGCGCGCTCGCGGCATGGGCGCGCAGGTCGTCGTCACCGAGATCGATCCGACCAAAGCGCTTGAGGCGGCGATGGAAGGCTACGCGGTCATGCCGATGGGCGAGGCGGCGTCGCGCGGCGACATCTTCATCACCGTCACCGGCAATACGGGCGTATTACGCGAAGAGCATTTTCGGGCGATGAAGAACGGCGCGTTGGTCGCCAACAGCGGCCACTTCAACGTCGAGATCGACATCGAGGCGCTCGAACGGCTCGCGGAAGGCGAGAAGACCAAGCCGCGCGAGTTCGTGGACGAGTACCATATCGGCGACGGCCGCACGATCTGCCTGCTGGGCGAAGGCCGGCTCATCAACCTGGCGGCGGCGGAGGGTCATCCGGCCGCGGTCATGGACATGTCATTCGCCAATCAGGCGCTTTCGGCTGAGTATCTCGTGCGCCGGCGCGGCACGCTGCCGCCAACGGTCATCTCGGTCCCGCAAGAGATCGATGCAGAAGTCGCGCGCCTCAAGCTCGCCGCGCTCGGCGTGGGCATCGATACGCTCACCGCGCAGCAGCAGCGCTATCTCGCTTCTTGGAACGAAGGAACGTAACGCTTCATATGGCCGCACATCATACGAGACTGTTCACCTCCGAAAGCGTCACCGAGGGCCATCCCGACAAAGTCGCGGATTCGATTTCGGACGCGGTGCTCGATGCGATCCTCGCGCAAGACCCATACGGGCGCGTCGCGTGCGAGACGCTCGTGCTCACGGGCCAAGTGCACGTGGCGGGCGAGATCACCACATCGTGCTACATCGACATCCCGCGCATCGCGCGCAAGACCATCCGCGACATCGGCTACGCCGGCCCGCGGTTTGGCTTCGATGGCGACACGTGCGGCTTATCGATCTCGATCGACGAGCAGTCTGCAGATATCGCACTGGGCGTGGACCAGGCGCTTGAAGTCAAAGGCGGAGCGGCATCGGGCAGATCGGCCGCCGAGTCCATCGGCGCCGGCGACCAAGGCATGATGTTCGGCTTCGCGTGCACCGAGACCGAAGAGCTGATGCCGATGCCGATCGTGCTCGCGCATCGGCTGACCCAGCGGCTGGCGGCGGTCCGCAAACAGGGCGTCGTGGATTTTCTCGGGCCGGACGGCAAGACGCAGGTCACCGTTGAGTACGACGGCTTCAAACCCGTTCGGATCGACACGATCGTCGTCTCGGCGCAGCACGCGGAGGGCTACCCGCTGGAGACCATCCGGGAGAACATCATCAGCCAGGTCATCAATCCGGCTATCGACGGCCGGCTGCTCGACGCGAACACGAAGATTCTGGTGAATCCCACGGGCCGCTTCGTCATCGGCGGGCCGCTCAGCGATGCAGGGTTGACAGGCCGCAAGATCATCGCCGACACGTATGGCGGCATGGCGCGGCACGGCGGCGGCGCGTTTTCCGGCAAGGATCCGACCAAGGTCGACCGTTCGGCGGCCTACGCCGCGCGCTGGGCCGCCAAGAACGTGGTCGCCTCAGGCCTGGCGGATCGTTGCGAGATCCAAGTCGCGTACGCGATCGGCGTGGCCAAGCCCGTTTCGGTCTACGTCGACACGTTCGGCACGTGCGTCATCGACGAGTGGCGCCTGGGCGAACTGGTGCAAGAGCACATCGACCTGCGTCCTGGCGCCATCATCGAACGCTTCGACTTGCGCCGGCCGATCTACAGTCAGGTGTCGTGCTACGGCCACTTCGGTCGCCCGGAGCTCGATCTGCCATGGGAGCGCGTCGACCTCGCGGCCACGCTGCGTGAAGCCGCTGGCATCAAGGTCGAACAAGTAGTGTAGTAGCGCGTTCTTCGAACGCGCATGTAACAGCGTTCTTTGAACGCGCACACAAGATGTAGTCCCGCGCTCTCGAGCGCGGGCGTTCCCCTCGCCACCGTCGAAGGCCCCGCCAGATGAACGCACCTGAACGTTTCCTCGCGGCTTGCGCGAGCAAGCCCGTCGATCGCACCCCCGTGTGGATGATGCGCCAGGCGGGCCGCTATCTGCCTGAATATCGTGCCGTGCGCGAAAAACTGGACTTCCTCACGCTGTGCAAGACCCCCGAGCTCGCCGCGCAGGTGTCGCTGCAGCCGATCGACCGTTTCGGCATGGACGCGTGCATCGTGTTCTGCGACATCCTCATCCCCGTCGAGGCGATGGGCGTGCCGGTGACGTTCGGCGATGGCGGACCGCAGCTCGAGCGGCGCGTGCGCACGCGCGCCGACGTGGACGCGTTGCGGGTACCCGATCCGCTCGTGGCCACGCCGTTCGTGATGGAGACGCTGCGGCTGTGCAAGCGCGCCCTTCTCGACCGCGCCGCCCTCGTCGGATTCACCGGCGCGCCGTTCACGTTGGCCTCGTATATAATAGAAGGCGGAGGTTCGAAGAACTTCGCCGCGACCAAAGCGCTGATGTACTCGCAACCAGCCACCTTCCACGCGCTGCTCGACAAACTCGCCGCTACGGTCGCCGAATACGCGGCGGCTCAGGTGGCCGCCGGCGCTCAGGCCGTGCAGGTCTTCGACACGTGGGCCGGTGAGCTCGAGCCGTGCGCCTTCGACGAGTTCGCACAGCCGTACCAAGCCCGTGTCATCGAGCGCATCCGGGCGTGCGGCGTGCCGGCCATCCTCTACGTCAACGGATGCGCTGGCGTGCTCGAATCGATGGCACGCACGAGAGCGGACGTGCTCAGCATCGACTGGCGTCTCGCTCTCGGCGACGCGCGCGCAAGAGTCGGCAGCGGCGTCACGTTGCAAGGCAATGTCGACCCGACCGTGCTGTTGAGCAACCCGGTGCGGACCGCGGAGGCCGCCTTTGCGACGATGGAGGCTGCGGGCCCGATCGGCCATATCCTCAATCTGGGTCACGGGATCTTGCCGCAGACGCCGCTCGAATGTGCCGCGGCGTTCGTCGACGCTCCCAAAGCGAATGCCTGACGTATCAGGCGTCGTGCTCGCCCAGCTCGGCGGCCCCGAGACGCTCGACGACGTGCGCCCCTTCCTCTACAATTTCTTTATCGATCTCATCCCCGACAACATCCCCGTGCCGCCGCCGCTCATCAAGCCGACCGCGTGGCTGATCTCGACCCTGCGCGCTCCGTACTCACGCCGGCTCTACGCTTCGATCGGCGGAGGCTCGCCGCTGCGCGCGCAGAGCGAGCTGCAAGCGCAGGCGCTGCGCGACGAGCTGCGCCGGCGCGGACATCAGATGCCGGTCTACCTCGCCATGCGCAACTGGCGCCCGTACTCGGAAGACGCGCTGCGCGCCGCGCGTGCAGACGGCGTCACCACGCTCGCCTTCGTACCGCTGTACCCGCAGTATTCGTACTCGACCACGCGCTCCAGCCTCAACGAGCTGCGCCGCGTGATGCGCGCGATGAGATTCGAACCAGACTTGCGCGTCGTTGACCAGTATTGCGAGGACCCCGGCTACCTGACCGCCCTGGTCGACGTCACGCGCCGCTGCCTCAAAGATTTCGCGGCACCGCCCGAACGCATCCATCTGATCTTCTCGGCGCACGGCTTGCCGATGCGCTACATCGAGCGCGGCGATCCGTACCTGGATCAGGTGAGGAAGACCGTCGCCGCGGCGTGCGCGCGGCTCGCGCACCCGGGTCCAACGCACCTTTCGTTCCAGAGCCGGCTCGGCCCGGAGAAATGGCTCGAACCCGCCACGGAAAAACTGATCGAGCGGCTCGCCGGAGAGGGAGCACGCGCGATCTGCATCGTGCCGGTCGCCTTCGTCACCGAGCACGTCGAGACGCTCAACGAGATCGACATACAGTACGCGGCGGTCGCGAAGGAGACGGGCATCCAGGAATTCATGCGGGCGTGCGCGGTCAAGTGCCATCCCGCCTACATCACCTGTCTCGCCAATTTGGCGGAGCGAGCGCTCGCATGAGCGCTCCCTTTGAGAATCTCGACGTCGCGGTGATCGGCGGCGGAATCTCGGGACTCGCGGCCGCTCACGCGTTG